>CAIWVR010000172.1 GCA_903916165.1 uncultured Hyphomicrobiales bacterium
GTTCCAGCCCGGGTCCTGCGCGCCCAGGATCGTGACGCCATCGCCCCCAAGCAGGTCGGACGTGCGCCGCGCAAGCTCCGCGATGGAGACCGACTGGTCCGACCCGACATTGTAGACGGCGCCGGGCCGCGCCTTGACCAGCATCGCCAGCAGCCAGGCGGTCAGATCGGAGGCATAGAGATAGGAGCGGCAGGGTCGTCCGTCGCCTTTGACCACGACAGGACGACCCTGCATCGCGTCGCGGATGAAATTGCCGGCAGCGAAATGAATGCCCAGCTCGATGTGAGGCCCGAGCAGTGCGAAAATGCGCGCCGTCACAATGTCGAGACCGAATTGCCTGGCATAAATCGCGCACAGCATTTCGGCGGCCCGCTTGCCCTCCGCATAAGCCGCCAGCGGATTCGTACAGATCGGCCCGCCCGACCAGGTCTCGGGCATGCGCTCCAGCTCCCATGGCTGTTGTCCATAGACCGCCCCCGAACTCATGAAGAGGGTGCGGGGGATGCCGCGCAGCCGCACCAACTCCAGCGCCCAGCGCGTGCCCGAGACGATTGTGTCGAACATGGCCAGCGGATCACGTTCGTTCAGCGCCGCGCTCGCGTCTGTGGCGGCGTGAATCAAATGGGTGAAGGGGCCGGCGGGAACGTCCGACGACAGAACGTCCCCTGTCACGAAGGAGAAACCCGGCCATGCGGCCAGATGCGGTGCCTTGATCGCAAAACGTGCGGGATCGCGTGTGAGAATCGTCGCCTTGAGGTCAAGCCCCAAGGTCCTGTCGGCGTGATGCAAGGCCTCCAGCAGCCATGTTCCGATGAAGCCGGTCCCGCCTGTCAGGAAGATATGGCTGTGTCGCAGGGACCTCCACAAGCCTGCATCGGCATCGATGATCCTGCGGACGTCAGATGCCACCAGACCATCCGCAGGCCTTCCGGTCCGATATGTGCTTTCAAAGGTCATGATGCGCGCGCCGTCCCCATGCAAAAATCGGAGATTTGCTGCAGCGTCACCGTTCGAACCGGGGCGCCCTTTGCATAGGCCCGGTTCCATTCGACAATCGAATCCAGTGTCGTGGCCAGCGACCAGCGCGGCACCCAGTCAAGGCGCGCACGTGCCTTGCTGGAATCCAGTTTCAGATAATGCGCCTCGTGGGGACCGGTCTCGTCCGCCAGACGCCAGGCCCCGCCGCCCCAGGCGCGGACCATGTAATCGACAATCCATTGCACCGACCGCGCATCATCTTCTGTCGAGCCGAAATTCCAGCCCTCCGCAAAGTCCGGCCCCTGCGCGAACAATTTTTCAGCCAGGGCGAGATAGCCCGACAGCGGCTCGAGAACGTGCTGCCATGGCCGGACCGAGGCCGGGTTGCGGATGATGATGTCCTGGCGCGCGAGCAAAGCCCGCACGATGTCGGGCACAAGACGGTCGGCCGCCCAGTCGCCTCCGGCGATGACGTTTCCGGCGCGCGCGGACCCCAGCGCGACACCATGCGTTCTGTAACGCTCCGGGTGAAAGAACGACTGGCGATAGGCAGACGTCACGAGTTCCGCACAACCCTTGCTGTTCGAATAAGGATCGAAGCCGCCCATGGGCTCATTCTCACGATAGGCCCACGGCCATTCCTTGTTCTCGTAGCATTTGTCGGATGTGACATTGACCACCGCCCGCACGCTGTCGGTCTTGCGGACGGCTTCCAGCAAATTCACGAGGCCGAGAACATTTGTGGAATAGGTCTCGTACGGGTTTTCATAGGAATGGCGAACCAGCGACTGGGCCGCGAGATGCAGGACGATGTCGGGCCGCGCGACCTTCAGGCATTGTGCGACCTTGTCGCCATCGCGAATGTCGCCGATGCAAGCCTCCATATCCGCGCCGACATTCGCGTCCTCGAACAGGCTCGGATGCGTGGGCGCCGGCAGCGCATAGCCCGTGACACGCGCACCGAGGGCGTGCAGGAGCAGCGCAAGCCAGCTGCCCTTGAAGCCTGTGTGCCCCGTGAGGAAGACGCTTTTGCCAGACCAGAAAGCCGGAGTCATGGCCACGTCTTCCAGGGTGCCTCGCCCGATTTCCAGAGCGCCTCGAGCAGGTTTTTTTCACGCAATGTGTCCATCGGCTGCCAGAAAGCATTGTGCTTGAAGGCCCGCAGCTGGCCTTCCTTCGCCAGCGTCTGGAGCGGCTCGTTCTCCCAGGAGGTGGCGTCGTCCTTGATGTAGCTGAGGACCTTGGGCGACAGGACGAAGAACCCGCCATTGATGCGATCGGCCTCTGTCGTTGGCTTTTCACGAAACCTGGTGACGGAATCGCCATCGAGCTCAAGCACCCCGAAACGACCGGGCGCGCGCGTCGTCGTCATCGTCGCGAGCCGCCGGTGGCTGCGGTGATAGTCGATGGAACCAGTGATATCGATATCGCCGACACCATCGCCGTAGGTGAAGCAGAAGTCCTCCTCGTCTTTCAGAAACGAGGCGACGCGCTTCAGCCGCCCGCCGGTCATTGTGTCGTCGCCGGTGTCAACCAGCGTCACGCGCCAGGGCTCGACGTTACGCTCGTGAATTTCGATCTGGTCGGTGCGAAGGTCGATCGTCAGATCGGAATTGTGCTGGAAGTAATTGAAGAAATATTCCTTGATCAAATAGCCCTTGTAGCCGCAGCAGATGATGAACTCATTCACCCCATGCGAGGAGTAGATCTTCATCACATGCCAGAGGATGGGCTTGCCGCCAATTTCAATCATCGGCTTGGGACGCAGATGCGTCTCCTCGGAAATACGGGTCCCGAGCCCCCCGGCAAGAATAACAGCTTTCATCGAACCGGTCCCCGGTCGGTCGCGGCCATGACATGGGCCGGAATCAAGTGATTCAACGATGAGATGCGTGCGAACATTCTCTCTGCCGCACAGGGCTCGTGCTGCATGACACAAACTGCCCACGGCTCCGCACTCCGGGTGAAACTGGCTCACCACGGGAAGCGATGAAAACAAGACAAGCCGGCCTAGGCCGCGCTTTCGAGGTCGGCCGAAAACACGCCGACAGAATGTTGACGTCCCAGCAGGCTCAGAAGAATGGAAGACCGGCGATCGTCGCGCTTTTCTTGAAAGATCGCCTCGACCCCCTGAAAAGGCCCAACCGTGATCTTGACCGCCTCGCCGGGCCTGAATTGTTTGAGTTCGACAAAGCCGGAACCGGATTCCCGCGCCCGCAGGCACGCGATCACGGCATCCGGCACCATGGCACCGGCGAGGTCGCGTGCCGCCAGGGATGCGACCCCCGGCGTGCGCCTGACGTGCCCCAGGGCCTCTAGGCCACGATCGGACCCGGCGAACAGATAGTTTGGAAACAGGGGACGCATGACCAGCTCGCGGCGGCGGGCGTGCGAGACCCAGCGGCGGTGGCGTGGGCAATAGATTTCGAGACCCGTCCGGGCGAGATGACCCTGTGCGAACGTCTCGCGCTGCGGCTCCGTTCGCACACAAATCCAGACTATCTTGTTTGATTTATCTGTTTCCATCGTAACAACTCCGATGCATTCGGATATGGCAATGCTCAAGATCTGGCAAGAGGCCGGGCGGGTGAGATTTTCGCGCGTCCGGGGCACCCGGCGACGGCGCGATCAAGACTTAAGCATTAGCAAGGGTTTGAGTTTTTTAACCAAAAAATAGTCGATTGAAAAATAAGAAGGACTGTAACATGAGTCGGGCAATATTTGCCCAATTTGGGGACAGTTGCAGCAGGGGTTTCCACCGCGAGACACGTAAAAATCTGCGCGCGGACGAGGAATGGTTCCAGGCGACCGCATGGTTTGCCACAGGCCCGCGCGGAACAGGCGGGGCGCGGGATCCCAAGGATTTTCTCTCGCATCGCAGAGATCCGGGGCCGGTGAAACGCGGCAAATTGGTCCAGAAGGTCTCGAGCACGCCATTGTCCGAATTCGCCCGGCAGTTCGACTGCATGAGTTGGGCCCATATGCCCTGAAATGGCTGCCAGGCCATCCGGCGATCACCGCCGCGATCCCGGGCTCAGACAATCCGCAAGACATGACCGACAATCTGAAAGCCGGCGCGGGTCGCTTGCCCAACGCCGCCATGCGCCGGAAAATGGCCGAGGCGTTTGACGCGCTGTGACCACGGACGCAAGCCCTGTGCGCGCGTACGGGGTCCACGCCCGGCGCGCCCATCTCGGCCGCGATCGGGATGACGGTGTTGTGCGGGTGGATCCAGGGAAAGCGATCAGAAAGACCAGAGAAGAGGGCGAACCGAAAATCACGCTCGGACAAATTGAAATTGCAAAATATGGAAAACAGAACGTGCTCAAAACAAGCATGGGAATTGAGAACATCAATTCTGTCAGTCACGGCCGATCGCTGACCCGTGTCTTCTCGAAAAGACGTCAGCGTTCCAGCGAGATCTGCCGTTTGGAAACTGGCCAGATGCCCGCGATTTCAGACGATCCGTTTAGTGTTTCGGTGATGTTGGGCGTGGAAGCTTGCTGCGGGAAAGCCCCCCTGTCGCCTCCACCGGATATCATCATGACCAGCATAGCCTCGCTCTCGACCGCCACGCGTCTGCTTGCGCACCAGCCATCAACGCACAACACAGCTCCGGCCGTGTTGGCGCCCGTCGCGGCCCCGCGTCCCGCCAGTCTGGAACCGGTCAACATGCAGGCGCAAGCGGCGGCGGTGGTCGCACAGCTGGAAACGCGTGCGGCATCAGGGTCAGGTGCCTCCATTGTCCTGCAGAAGGCTGGTGCCGCCTATGAGCTGACGGGCACGAAGACCGTGGCCGTCGGCACCGGCGTCACGAGCGCCACGCAGACCGTCGACCTGCGCGCGGGTGCCGCTTATGCGGTGACGGGCGCCTTCGGCCTGAGTTCGACGCGCGGCAACATGAAGCTCGAACTGCTCGATCCGAAGGGCAAGGTCGTGCAGTCTGTTCTCGGCGGCGTCGGCAAGACGAGCGCCAAGCTTGCCCTCACGGCGGCCGCCAGTGGAACCTACACGCTGCGCCTGACGGGCCAGCCGATCGACAAGACAGCGACAACGGCGATCTACCAGAGCTATTCCCTGAGCGTCGCGCAGGCGGCGTCCAGGATCCCCAAGAGCGGCGACGCCAACATCGACGCGCTCGTCTTTGGCGGCACGAACTCCTGGCTGCACGACGCCGGCGTGCTGGCGAGTGTTTCCAAGACGCCCGTGAAGGCAGGCGTGACCGCGCTCAATGGCGCGCTGACGCAGACGGTGAAATATGCCTTTGCAACGGCGGACTCCCTGAAAAGCCTGTCCGGCGCGGACGCGCGCGGCGCGGCGGTGATGACCGACGTGCAGAAAATCGCCGTCGCCGATGGCTTTGCCTACCTGTCCAATGTCATCAATTTGCGCTTCGAGGCAGTGAGCGATCCGGCCCAGGCCGACATCGTCTTCGGCCAGAACAATCAGTCAGGCGTCAGCGCCGGCTATGCCAACGCGCCCAACCAGAGCGGCGGCCACGCGGAATATCTGTTTCTTGCCTCCGACCAGTCGACCAACAGCAGCTTCACCAATGGCTCCTACGGGCTGACGACGCTGCTGCACGAGATCGGCCATACGCTCGGCCTCAAGCATCCGGGCAATTACAACGCCGGCGGCGGCGGCGCGCCCGGGCCCTTCCTGCCGACGGCCACCGACAATCGGCGCTTCAGCCTGATGTCCTACCATGCGGCACCCGGCACGAACGCCAATCCCCAGACGCTGATGAGCTATGACGTGCTCGCCCTGCAATTCCTATATGGTGCCAACACCGATCCGGCCTCTCCGGCGGCGCTCGCCAAGCATCAGACGACCACTTTCACCGACAGCTGGAGCGGGCTCGAGACATTATGGGCGCCCAAAGGCGCCGAACTCGACGCCAGCCAGACCACAAGGAAGAACATTTTCGACTTCCGCGAGGGTGCATTCAGCTCGATGGCCATGACGGGAGGCTCGGCCATCAGCGCGGGTTCCGCGGCCAGCAACAATGTCGGGCTCGCATATGGATCGAAAATCACGCGCGCGACGGGCGGCAGGGCCGCGGACGCCTTCTACACCGCCGCCACGGGCGACGTGACGACGGACGGTGGTGCCGGCACCGACACGCTCTATCTGGCGGGCAAGGCCAGCGAATGGTCGAAGAGCGGTGACGTCTATACGCGCAAGGTCGCCGGCAAGGAGGTCGCGCATGTCGCTGCACGCAATATTGAGACCATCGCCTATTACGATTCCGCCAAAGCCGCCCTGATCCATGCCTGAGCTGGGCTTTGGAGTTTTCAACCGCGCGGCTTTGCCGCTAACATGCGCGCCATGCGCATCCTTTTCATCGGCAATACGCGGATCGGCGATTTCATCCTCGCCAGCGGCCTGCTCGACCATCTCCTGAAAATCCATCCCGACGCGCGGGTCACGCTCGCCTGCGGACCCTCCTGCATCGGCCTGACCCGGCACATTCCAAACCTTGAACGCGTCATTGCGATGCGCAAGCGCCCGCGTCATGGACACTGGTTCGACCTGTGGCGTGAGGTGGTGCGCACGCGCTGGGATCTCGTCGTCGATCTGCGCAAGAGCGGCGTCTCCTATGCGCTGCTGTCGCGCGACACGCGCCGGCTGCGGCGCTCGAAAGACCAGCACAAGGTTGTGGAAGCCGGCGCGATCCTCGGGCTGTCGCCCCCGCCCGACCCCAAGGTCTGGATCGGCGAAGACGACCGCGCCCATGCGCGCGCGCTGGTGCCCGATAGCGCGCCCTACATCGTCTTCGGCCCCGGCGCCACGCACATCCACAAGACCTGGCCGGCGGAGCGTTTCGCCGAACTCGCCGCCTTGTTGATCGCGCCCGATGGTCCGCTGCCGGGCGGACGCATCGTCCTGCTCGGCGCACCCAATGAGCGGCCCGAGGCCGAACCGACGCTGCGGGCGCTGCCGGAAGCGTCCCGCATCGACCTGATGGACAAGGCGAACCTGCTGCAGGCGGGGGCCGTCATCGAACGGGCGGCGCTCTATATAGGCAATGACAACGGCCAGATGCATCTGGCCGCCGCAACTGGCACGCCGACCATCGGCCTGTTCGGGCCAACGCCCGCGGATCTCTATGGACCCTGGGGAAAGAATTGTCGTGCGGTCGCGACCGACACTCCCTACGAGGAGCTCGCGCCGCTGCTGCGAGACTCCGTCGAGAAGCACTATGGCCTGATGGAAACGCTGCCGGTCGACAAGGTGCTGCAAGCCGCCCGCGAGATGCTTGCGCGCGGCTGACGACACGGGTCGGCAGGCAGAGATCAGCTGCGGTTATAGACATCCTCGACGCGGATAATGTCGTCTTCGCCGAGATAGCTGCCAGTCTGGACCTCGATCAGCTCGAGATCGATCTTGCCCGGGTTGACGAGGCGGTGCGTGCAGCCGATCGGCAGGTAGATCGACTCGTTCTCGTGCACCATCTTGACCGCTTCATTGACGGTCACTTCCGCCGTGCCGCGCACGACGACCCAATGTTCGGCGCGATGATGGTGCTTCTGCAGCGAGAGCCGTCCATCCGGGGTCACGACGATGCGCTTGACCTGATAGCGCCCGCCCGAATCGATGCTCTGATAATAGCCCCAGGGGCGGTAAACGCGCTTGTGCTCCTGCGCCTCGGGGCGTTTGAGCTGTTTGAGCGCTTCGACCACATCCTTGACCCGGGGTGCTGCATCCGCATGGGCGACGAGCACCGCGTCCTGCGTGGTGATGACGACGACATTGCTCAGGCCCACAACCGCCGTCAGCAGGCCATCGGTGCGTACAAGACAATTGGAGCCATCGAAGACGAAAGCATCGCCGCGCACGGCATTGCCGTGTTCGTCCTGCGGGCTCAAACTGCGCACCGCCGACCAGGCACCGACGTCGCTCCAGCCGATGTCGGCGGGAATGACCGCCGCCTTGCGCGTGTGCTCCATGACCGCATAGTCGATCGACTTTTTGGGCGCGGCGGCAAA
>CAIWVR010000173.1 GCA_903916165.1 uncultured Hyphomicrobiales bacterium
CGGCGGCGCACGTCAGGCGGTCGATCTCGTCGATGCGCGCAATAAGCACAGTTTGAAGCGCGGCTCCCTCGGCAGTACGGGCTTCGACGAGCCTGTCGACAGCAGCGTCAAGGCCGATCAGGACAGCCGCCGCAGCGGCAGCGAGCGCCCCCTCATCATCGGTGCTCTCGCTCACCTCGACGACGCCACGCACGGCAAGCAGGCCATCCAGCGAGGCCGGACGCAGATTGTCCCCGGCGGGCAGGCGCGAGAGTGTCTCGATCAGGGCCTTGATCAGGGGTTCATTGATGCGCACCTGCGTCGCGGGTGCGTCGCGGTTCAAGGCCAGCGTCGCGTAGCAGGTGCCGCGCGCGAGGCGCTTGGTCAGGCGGGCGCGGGCTTCGGGCTCCACGAGATCGAAGCCTTGCGGCACGCGCACGCGCAGATCTAGACCCTTGGCGTTGACCGCCTTGATCTCCCACGTCCAGCGCCATTGGACATGGTGACCCGCGGTGCGGGCAAAACCGGTCATGCTCTTCAGGGACATAGGCACTTTCGCTCGACACGCCGCGAGATTCGGGCGGTTCCGGAGCGCGCACCATAAAGCGGGTCCGCTGGCCTCTCAAGCCAGCGGGGCAGATCAATTCGGCAAGGGCCTGCCAGCACTGGCCGGGCTGCGCGTGGACGACGGGACCGTCTTGGGGGAGGTCAAATCCCACTTCTTGTCCCTGAGCGGATCCAGCGCCGTGCCCTCGGAGGCGTCAAAAATGGGGACTGGCGTCCTCGAAGGTTTGGGTGCCAATGCCTGTGCGGCGGCAGGCAGCCCCGGTTCGGTGCCCGACTCGGCCCCATATTTCACAGCGCGCATATGTTGGGCGGCCAGCCGCTTCGGGCTGACGGGATAGGTGCTGAGATTGACGTCATTGTCGACGCGACCCATGTCGAAATCGCTCTCGTCGCCATCAAGCTGCGGACGATCGGGGCGGCTGCGGACAGCTGGCCGACCGGCGGCCGACACGACAGTGACATTTTCGTTCAGCCCGCCGCCCTTCTTCGCGGCAAGCTTGCGCCGTTCAGCGATCCGCGCTGCCAGCACAGTCGCGGGGGCAGCCCCCGACGCAACCAGACCTTCCACACCAAAACGCGCTGAGAGATCGAAATGCGCCATGCGCGGCAATGCCTTGACCAGCGCGTGGCCAGGGCCCGGCAATTCGATTGCGCCGCGCTGACCGCGCGGCAGCGCAACATTGGGCCGCGTGGCATTGGGCATGCCCGGTTCGCCTTGAGCGCGGTCGACATTGGCGGCACTGGCCTTCTCGCGTTCGAGAGCACGCCAGCGGTTCACGTTGCGATTATGGTCGTCGAGCGTCTCGGCAAAGGCGTGGCCGCCGGTCCCGTCGGCGACAAAGAACAGGTCCTTTGTCTTCATCGGATTGGCGACGGCTTCAAGTGCAAGCCGACCGGGGTTGGCGATCGGGCCTGGCGGCAGGCCCTCGATCACATAGGTATTATAGGGCGACGGCCGCGAAATCTCGTCACGCGTGATGCCGCGCCCGAGCGTCCCCTTGCCGCCGACAATCCCGTAGACAATGGTCGGATCGGACTGCAGCTTCATGCGCTTCTGCAGGCGATTGACGAAAACACCGGCGACGCGTGGACGCTCATCCGCCTTGCCGGTCTCCTTTTCGACGATGGAGGCCAGCGTCACGAGTTCGAACGGCGTGCGCAGCGGCAGAGACGGATCGCGCCTGGCCCAGACCTGTTCGACGAGCTTGCGCTGCTCGTCCTGCATCTTGCGGATCAGGTCGGAGCGCGACATGCCGCGTGCCACGCGATAGGTCTCGGGAAGGATCAGCCCCTCCTTGGGCGCAGTTCGCAGATCTCCGGCCAGCACATCGCTCTCGCGCAACCGCTGCACGATCTGCTCGGAGGTCAGACCTTCGGGAATGGTGATCGAATGCAGGAGTTGACGACCTGAAACCAGCGTGTCGATGACGTCGCGCAGGCTCGCTTGCCGCTTGAAGAGATATTCCCCGGCTTTGACATTGCCGCGATTGCCTTCGAGAAACAGCGACACGTTCATCGACATCGGCGAGTCGATCACGCCCTCGCGGTGGAGGTGCGCCAGAATTTCAGGCACTTCGGTGCGCGGCGGGAAATAGAGAATCTTATCCTCGCCAAGCGGTCCGGCGCTGCGGATTTTCTGCTGCGAGAAGGAAAGTCCAGCCACCGCGCACAGGGAGGCGACGAGCAGAAACGACAGGAAGCCACTGATGATTGCAAGAGGGCTGACGCGACGCCCCTTGCTCCCCCTGGGCGGGGGCGGCGGCGGCGGCGGCGAGGACGCCGGCTGCAGGGCTTCTCCTGGCGAGCGCATGTCCTTCGGTCGCGCGAACAAAGAGTTCCAGGCGTGCTCGGGTTGCGCCTGAGCCAGGGGTGGGGGCGTGAACCCAACCTCGCGCGCCGGGGCCAAGCTCGGGGGCGCTGGCACGACGGCAATGGCTTCAACCGCCGGTGGCGCCTCGGATTGCGGCCGATATCCTGTCGACATCGGCGGCGGCATCAGCTTCGGCTCAGGCTTTTCCGTTGATTCAGCCATAGGCTCGTTCACCGCTCCAATGCGACGCAAATCATGTGTTCAACGCGAGGCCACTCTACCTCGCAATGTGGCAAAACATAGGAACCACGGGGCTTTATCAACCGCTTCCTTGAGCTAGGACGCGCGACGGAAGATCAGCGACGCATTCGTGCCGCCAAAGCCGAACGAGTTGGACAAGACTGTATCGATCTGGTGCTTGCGTGGCGTTTTCGGCACGAGATCGATCGCCGTCTCGATGCTCGGATTGTCGAGATTGAGGGTCGCGGGCGCGATGCCATCGCGGATGGCGAGGATCGAGAACACGGCTTCCACCGCACCTGCTGCACCCAGCAGATGACCGATGGACGACTTGGTCGAGGACATCAGCAGTTTCGAGGCAGAATCGCCGACAAGACGCGTGACGGCACCAAGTTCGATTTCGTCACCAAGCGGCGTCGAGGTGCCGTGCGCATTGATGTAATCGAGATCGGCTGCGGAAATGCCAGCACGTTTCAGCGCGGCCTGCATGCAGCGGAAGGCCCCGTCGCCATCTTCCTTGGGCGCGGTGATATGATAGGCGTCGCCCGACATGCCGTAGCCGATCAGTTCGCCATAGATCTTTGCGCCACGCGCCCTGGCGTGTTCATATTCCTCGAGAACCACGCAGCCGGCACCCTCGCCCATGACGAAACCGTCGCGTCCCTTGTCATAGGGGCGCGAGCCAGCCTTGGGATTGTCGTTGTAGCCCGTCGACAATGCACGGCAGGCCGCAAAGCCCGCAAGGCCAAGGCGATTGACCGCCGATTCGGCACCGCCCGCCACCATCACGTCAGCATCGCCCAGCATGATCAGGCGGCCCGCATCGCCAATGGCATGCGCGCCTGTCGAGCAGGCGGTGACAACCGAATGATTGGGGCCTTTCAGCCCGTGCTGGATCGACACATAGCCCGACGCCAGATTGATCAGGCGGCCAGGAATGAAGAAAGGGGAGATGCGACGCGGGCCTTTTTCCTTCAGGAGGAGCGAGGCTTCGTAAATGCCGCCGAGACCGCCAATGCCAGACCCGATCATGACGCCGGACGTTGTCTGCTCCTCGTAGGTCTTGGGTGCCCAACCGGCGTCATTCAGCGCCTGGGTGGCCGCAGCGACTGCATAAAGAATGAAATCGTCGACCTTGCGCTGCTCCTTCGGCTCCATCCAACAATCAGGGTTGAACGAACCATCAGCCTCGTCGCCGCGCGGGACCTGACAGGCGATCTGGCAGGGCAGGTCGGACACTTCGAAGGTCTCGACACGTCCGGCCCCGCTCTGTCCGTCGATCAGGCGCTTCCAAACGTTCTCGACGCCGCTGCCGAGCGGCGTGACGAGGCCAAGCCCGGTGACGACGACCCTTCTCATATCGACTTTCCCATAGACCGCTGAATGTCATGCTGGCGGACGCCGCGAGACAAGCGCGCGCCAAGCTTAAAAGCGCTGCGCAAAACGCAGCGACCGGACGAGGGCCAGCAGAGCCGGCCCTCCCGTATCGACCCGATCGAAACCGGGTCAGGCCCTCAGGCCGTCGCCTTGCTGAGGAACTTCACGGCATCGCCAACCGTGACAATTGTCTCGGCCGCGTCGTCGGGAATTTCAACGCCGAATTCTTCTTCGAACGCCATGACCAGTTCGACGGTGTCGAGCGAATCGGCACCGAGGTCGTCGATGAAATTGGCATTATCAACGACCTTGTCGGCTTCCACGCCGAGGTGCTCAACAACGATCTTCTTCACGCGCTCGGCGACATCGCTCATAGGTACGTCCTCATGTGTCGTTAAATTTCTGCACGGCCTGATCGACTGGTTCCGGCAAGCGCCGATCGCTCTGGAGCGGCGCCGGTGAGACCTGCCGACCCCGCCCTGCGAGATCTGTTGGAATGTTCGATCCTCGACCGGCCATCCGTTCCGGCAGACGCCACGCTGATACGGACATCTTCCGAGAGGTGAAGTAACACATTCGCAATCTATTGGCGAGAGCTACGGAAGCACCCTGGACGAATCGACCGACTTATCCGCAAGTAATTCAAATCATTGCCATTCCACCGTTGACATGGAGCGTCGCGCCGGTCACGTAGCCGGCCTCCCGGCTGGCAAGATAAACGCAAGCTGCACCGATGTCTGCGCCAGCGCCCAGCCGACCTGCCGGAATGGTTCCGAGAATTGATTCTTTTTGCTTCTCGTTCAGCGCATCCGTCATCGGGCTTTCGATAAAACCCGGGGCGATGCAGTTCACGGTAATATTGCGGCTGGCGACTTCGGCGGCCAGCGACTTGGACATGCCGATCATGCCGGCCTTTGAGGCCGCGTAATTGCCCTGCCCCGGATTGCCAGTCACGCCGACAACAGAGGCAATCGAGATGATGCGGCCGAAGCGGCGCTTCATCATGCCTCGCAGCACGGCGCGCGACAGGCGGAAGGCCGACGTCAGATTAACGTTGATGACCTGCTCCCAGTCGTCATCCTTCATCCGCATGAACAGGCCGTCGCGGGTGATGCCGGCATTGTTGACGAGAATGTCGACCTGCCCCATCGCGGCCTCTGCCGCAGGAACGAGCGCCTCGACCCCGGCCTTGTCGCCGAGATTGCACGGCAGCACGAAGGCGCGCTCGCCCAATTCATCGGCGAGCGCCTGCAGCACCTCGGCGCGTGTACCCGAGAGCCCGACCGTCGCGCCCTGCGCATGGAGCGCGCGGGCGATCTGGCCGCCAAGACCGCCAGTCGCGCCAGTGACGAGCGCGTTCAAGCCATTGAGTTGAAACATGTCGATCTCCTCAGGGAGGGCGCGCGAAAGCGCGTCAGGATGACTGGCGGGCCGCGAAGGCGGCGATGTCGGCGGGTTGACCGACGGCGGTTCCGGTCGCTGTGTCGGCGATGCGCTTCACGAGTCCTGACAATACCTTGCCGGTCCCCAGCTCATAAAACGAGTCAACGCCTTCATGTGCCATATAAGCGATGCTTTCGGCCCAGCGTACGGTTCCGGTGACCTGCTCGACGAGGCGCTTGCGGATCTCGTCGGCGTCGGTCAGCGGGCTGGCCAGCACATTGGCGACGAGCGGCACGCAGGGTGCCCGCATGGCGACGGTAGCGAGCGCCTGCGCCATGGCGTCGGCGGCGGGCTGCATCAAGGCGCAATGGAACGGCGCGGAGACCGGCAGCGCAATGGCGCGCTTCACGCCGCGCGCCTTGGCGATCTCCATGGCGCGTTCGACGGCAGCCTTGTGTCCGGAGACGACAACCTGTCCGCCGCCATTGTCATTGGCGACCTGGCAGACCTGGCCCTGCGCGGCTTCCGCCGCGATCTCGCGGCCCAGCGCAATATCGGCACCGAGCAGCGCGGCCATGGCGCCCTCGCCCACCGGCACGGCCTTCTGCATCGCATCGCCGCGAATGCGCAGCAGCCGGGCAGTGTCGGTGATGGTGAACGTGCCGGCGGCGGCGAGAGCCGAATATTCGCCCAGCGAATGGCCGGCGATGAATTGGGCCTGACGCGTGATGTCGAGGCCGGCTTCGGCTTCGAGCACGCGCACCACAGCAAGGCTCACCGCCATCAGGGCGGGTTGCGCATTGGCGGTGAGGGTGAGTTCGGCCTCAGGGCCCTCGAACATCAGGCCCGACAGGTTCTGGCTCAAGGCGGAATCGACTTCGGCAAAGACCGCGCGGGCGGGCGCGAAGGCTTCAGCGAGCGCCTTGCCCATGCCAACCGCCTGAGATCCCTGCCCGGGGAAGATGAAAGCCAGAGACATGTCGCGCCTTTCCAGTCCGTTCCGTCGCGTGTCGGGCCGAGTGACAGGGCGGCGGCGCTGAGTCAAGGGGCACTCCCCGGCGGCAGTCCTCACCGCACATGTCTTTCATCTTGCAAGTCCCGGGACCGGCACGGACACTGCGCGTCAAATTCCGAATCGCGGGCACAGATCATATGGCTGTTTTAGGCAAGTCGTGCGGCCCCTGCACCATGTGCTGCAAGGTTCTCGAGATCGAGCATTTCGACAAGCGCGCCGGAACGCTATGCACGCATTGCAAGATCGGCACCGGCTGCAAGATCTACAAGAAACGCCCCGAGGTCTGCCAGGATTACGAATGCTCGTGGATGATGGAGCGCGACCTCCCCTCGACGTTGCGCCCCGACAAGGTCGGCACAATCCTGATGGAGGATGCCGAGTCCGACCAGTACCAGGCGGTCTGCGACCCGGCCAAACCCATGGCCTGGCGTCACCCTTTGGTGTTCAAGCACCTGCTGATGAAGGCCAAGGAAGGCCGCGTCGTGGTCGCCAAGGCCGGGCTGATGGCGTGGCGGATTTATGACAATGGGGAGGTTGCGCCCTGGGCGTGATCGTCATTCTGACCAGCGTCGCCCCTTCAGCCTCGTCATTGCGAGGAGCGTGAGCTCTGCGGCAATCCATCTGACGGCAACCACCCGAAGATGGATTGCCGCGTCGGGCTGCGCCCTTCTCGCAATGACGCGCCCCCTTGCATCCCCCGCGCATCCCTGTATAAGCACGCACTTCGTACGCCCCGGCCGGGGGCTGAACGGAAGGTTGCGGCGCAAATCACCGCATCAGGGGCAACATCCCCGTCTTCCCGTGTTCCCGCCTTCGATCGTTTTTTCGTTTCCGTCGAGCCTTTCTCCGGGCTCGAAGGGCTCCGCGCCAGGGCGGCGTAACAGAGAAAGGCAAGCACAATGGCTCTTTA
>CAIWVR010000174.1 GCA_903916165.1 uncultured Hyphomicrobiales bacterium
ACGTTCGCGGACGATGCTCGCCGAACATCGCCGAATGAATATAAAGACTGTTTATTGTTTGCTCGAAAATGGAAACCAAAATCTTCTTTGATGCCTTTTTGGGGGGTTTAAAAGCACGTTTGCAACGTCCCCATCGTGTGCAATCGGCGGCAATCGTCCGGCTTCGTACAGAAATGGTCGAAATAACCGCGCCGCGCCGAATTCTCGACTTTCCAGACAGCGATGGCCACCGATGCGCGACAGGCAGAGCTCAACGAGATGCGCATCACGAAGCAGAAGGCGATGTACGCTGCCATCATTGAGCTGGCGTCCAAGCCAGGCCAGGAGAAGCTGCGGGCGGCGATGGAGAACACCGAGATTTTCGTCACCACGCAGCCTATTGGCCGCGACCTGACAGCGGTCCTGCTGTTTCCGCCGACCGTAACCAAGGGCGGCAACTCCTTCGGGTACGCCGCATCATCGCCGCGCCGCCGTCGCGTGGGAGTTGGACGATGTGCGGATGTTGCGGCAGGAACGCCACCGGCAGCGAGCTGCGCAAGAACGGCATCCCCACGGACGACCTGTCGCTCATTGAGACGTTTCCATTCAAGCACATTATCGCCGCGAAGGACTTCATGCAGAAGGAGCTGGAAGACGAGTACGACACGAACGCGGAGTTCAAGAGTATCATCGACAAGTGGATGCGCTTCTCCGTCGGGCTCGAGAACACCGCATTCGTCGAGAAGTGGAACGCGAAGCATCCCGGCAAGCCGGTGCCGAAGCAGCCGTTCTACGTCGGCGGCGCGTTCGCGGAGAGGGTGACGACGAACGCGCTCGATGCCAAGCCGGTGAAGCTTGCCGGCCTCCCGAACGTGCTCGCGCAGAGCGCCGACGGGAAGAAAGTGCTCTACAATCAAGCCCACCCGAGCTATCATCTGCTCAACCCCAGTCCGGACGCCACCCAAAACTTCCGCGACTTGACGCAGATCTGGCCGGCCCTGACCGAGACCCTCATCTACGGCAAGGACTTCAACCAGCAGCTCGACGACAGTGCGCAAGCGCAGGTCGCGAAGGAGCTCGAGATCGCCGAGTTGATCGTGGAGTACGCGATCGACCGTGCGATGGTGCTGCAGAGGTATTCGTCGGCGCTGCACACCGGAGACCCGGACCAGATTAGGTGGGGGGTGGAGACGGTAGCCACGAAATTCAACGGCGACCCGGAACTCACGATTATGTTCGCCTTTAGCACCGTCCTGCGCGACATGCAAGGTGGGCAGCGCGATGAGGTGGCCGCCCGCGCCGCGCTGGTCGAGACGACGTTCGGCCAGGGGGTGCGACGCAGCGACAGCTTCTGGGCGGCGGTCATGGCGGCGGACGACGACGAGTTCGAGCTGCTAATGAGCCGCGCCCAGCAGGTCGAGGAGAAGTTCGGCGTCAGGGCGCTGCGCACGAACGGCGCCTGGTCGGCGGCGGCCAAGACGAAGGACGAGACGGAGTGGCAGCGGCTGTTGGGCCGCGCCCAGGAGATCGAGGAGAAGT
>CAIWVR010000175.1 GCA_903916165.1 uncultured Hyphomicrobiales bacterium
CGACCTCCTCGCCCGGCTTCATCGTCGCGCTCTCGCGATAATCCTGCCCGTCGGGCGTGGTGACGTCGAACATGTGGATTTTTCGGTAACGCGCGACCTCCTCGCCGGCACGGATGAAGGCAAACGTCGTGTTGCCGAGCCGGTCCTCGCCGGGGATCGCCTCAAGCATCGAGCCCGCATGGATGAACACGCCATGCCGTCGTGCGAGGTCCTGCATGAGCCTGTAGGCAGCCCCGTCCGGAAACGCCTCCGCCGCCGCGACCTTGTCGGCGCGCGTTCCGCCCATGAAGGAGAAGACTTCCGGCAGGCTGATCCAGTCAGGCCGCTCGTCGGCGATGGCGCGGACGATCAGCGACTCGGCCTGCGCCAGATTGGCGGCCTTGTCGTCGCCTGAGTTCATCTGGATGAGAGCGAGTTTCATGCGCGGGGCTCCTCCCCCTTGAGCCATGCGACCACATCGGCGGCGCTGCGATCGGGCGGGAAGACCGGATAGAAAACCTTCACGATACGTCCCTCCCTGACAATCATCACAAGACGTTTCAACAGTGTCACCCCGGCGACGTCAAAGGTCGGCAGGCGCAGCGCCCGCGCGAGCGTCAGCTTTTCATCTGACAGCAGCGGGAACGGGAGATGCAGGCGCGCGGCGGCCTCCGTCTGGTCGACTGTCGGCTGGGTCGATACCCCGAACAGGGTCGCGACCCCGAGGGCGTGCAGCTCGCCCGCGTGATCGCGAAACGAACAGGACTGAGGGGTGCAGCCGCGCGCGCCGGGGATCAGGTCCCAGCCATCAGGCAGATGGCGATCCGGACGCCCTGTCATTGGATAGACGTAGATCACCGACAGGCCCGCGAGGCTGGACAGATCGACCGCGCCGCCCGCTGTGCTGGCAAGCGAAACGCTGGCCATTTCAAGCCCGTGCAGGTGGTCGGTGGCTCCGTCATCTTGCGGGGTTGGCAAACTGCCCCAGTCAGGGGAGAGCAGATTGGTCATGTCAACGTTCCTCGACCGCAAGATCATCTCGCCGGTGCCGTCCGTGGCCAGTCTTTCGACCTGTCGGTGCCCGGATCAGCGGCTTTTCACATAGGCCTGCGTCGTGTCCCAGGCAATTTGCTGCAGGAATTGTGCTGTTGGCGCATCCAGCGTCGAGACGTAACTGCTGCCAACGGGGCTCTTGCCGTAAAGCGTCGCATAGGTGGTCGCCGCCGCCAGATAGGTGCCAGCCAGCGTCGGATGGCGCTTGTCGCGCTGGTACAATTCAAGCTCTGGGCGCGCTTTCACGGCGGCGGCGAAGGCGAGGCCCGCGGGGATCACCCGCGCATGATTGTCCACGCCTGCCTTGCCGTAGGCCTTGGCGAGTGCCTCGGTCATCTCCGGCTTGTCCTTATAGGCCCAGGACATGAAGAAGAGCGGCTCGGCACCGGCCTTACGGATCGTGCGCACATGCCGCTTGGCATATTTATGGAACACCGGCCCGAGTTGCGGATGAACCGGGCATTGGCTGCAATCCATCAGCACGACGCCGTCGAACTGGCGTCCCGCCTTGTTGAACTTCAGTTCATTGTCGCCGACGAAGGAATATCGTCCGATCAGGCCGGGTTTGAGATAGGCGGAGACGTCATGCCAGTCGATGCCGGACCCGCTGATGGTGAGCGATGTGCCGCGCGCCGTCTCGTTCTTGTCGGCGCGGGCGAAGCCGAGCACGAAATTGTGCATACTGTTGTTGTAATAGAAGAAGCTGTTGCCAACCCAGAGCAGGGCTTGCGGCGCGGGCGATGCGGCTGTGGCGAGGCCTGTGGCCGCCAGTTGAACGATCGTCGCCAGTGACAGGATGATGAGCTTGATGATTTTCATTTAAGACCCCCCTTGTCGCGCATCGGCGACCTTGCGTCCGCGTGCGACGTGTTTTGCTTTTCTCTGCGAGGCGGCGATCCGGGCTTATGGTGCCGCGCATCCTCCGCCGTCCCGCACCCATCCTATCGACGGGCCCATTTTAGCCATCCCCCTCTAAGGTATGATGGCTTTCCGTCGGCTCCCGTTCGTCATTGCGAGCGAAGCGAAGCCATCCATCTGTCGGCAGCCAGCCGAAGATGGATGGCCGCGGAGCTCACGCTCCTCGCAATGGCCTCAGCGCGCCGCCTCCAGCGCCACCGCAATGCCCTGGCCGACGCCGATGCACATGGTGGCGAGTGCGCGCTTCGCACTGCGGTCGTTCATCTCGATGGCGGCGGTGAGCGCGAGACGGGCGCCCGACATGCCCAAAGGATGGCCAAGCGCAATGGCGCCGCCGTTCGGGTTTACATGCTCGGCGTCATCGGGAAGACCGAGCGCGCGGGTGCAGGCCAGAGCCTGCGCGGCAAAGGCCTCGTTGAACTCGCAAATGTCGAAATCCGTGATCTTCAGGCCGAGCCGGTCCATCAGCTTCTGCGTCGCAGGCACCGGGCCCCAGCCCATGATGCGCGGCGGGCAGCCGGCGGTGGCGAGTCCGTTGATCCTGGCCAGCGGCGTCAGGCCGTATTTTTCAAGCGCGGCGGCCGAGGCGATCAGCAGGGCGGCGGCGCCATCATTGACGCCCGACGCATTGCCGGCGGTGATCGAGCCGCCCTTGCGGAACGGCGTGCCCAGCGCAGCAAGCTTTTCGAGCGTGGTGGCGCGCGGATGCTCGTCATGCTCGACGCGGGTGATATTGCCCTTGCGGTCCTTGATCTCATAGGGCGCGATCTCGCGCGCGAAGCGGCCATTGGCCACGGCGCGCGAGGCGCGGGCCTGTGAGCGGAAGGCGAAGGCGTCCTGGTCGGCGCGCGAGATCTGCCTGTCCTCGGCGAGGTTCTCGGCGGTCTCGGGCATGGAATCGACGCCATATTGCGCCTTCATCAGAGGATTGACGAAGCGCCAGCCGATGGTCGTGTCATGCACTTCGGCCGCGCGCGAGAAAGCCTCCGTCGCCTTGTTCATCACGAAGGGCGCACGCGACATGCTTTCCACGCCGCCCGCGATGACGAGATCGCATTCGCCCGATTTGATGGCGCGGGCCGCCGTGCCGACCGCATCCATGCCCGAGCCGCACAGGCGGTTGATGGTCGTGCCCGGCACGTCAAGCGGCAGGCCCGCGAGAAGCCCCGCCATCCGCGCGACATTGCGATTGTCCTCGCCCGCCTGGTTGGCGCAGCCCGCAAAGATCTCGTCGATCCTGTCGACTGGCACGGAGGGATATTTGGCGACGAGCTGGCGAATGGCGTGCGCGAGAAGGTCGTCGGGACGGACCGAGGAGAGCGCGCCGGCATAGCGGCCAATCGGCGTGCGCACGCCGCCAACGAGAAAAGCTTCAGTCATGGCTCATCCTCTGTGTTCGCATAGAGAACAAATGGGCGAATTACGAACAATTTAGGTCTGTGTGGCTATCGGCGTCAAGGCGCGGTTGAGGTCTGGCGCGTGCCGCCCTATACCACGAGGCCCCGCGATCAGGGGTCTGGTTCCTCGAGTCAAAACGAAGCCATTCATGCCCAGCGCCACCGCCCAATATGTGCTCACGCTTTCCTGCCCCAACAAGCCCGGCATTGTTGCGGGCGTGTCGATGTACCTGTTCGGGCATGGCTGCAACATCCTCGATGCGCAGCAATATGATGACACCCAGTCGAATGTGTTCTTCATGCGCGTGGTCTTCAACGGCGTGGGCGAAGACGTGTTCGCAAAGGTCCATGCGGGCTTTTCGGAGATTGGCGACAAATTCGCGATGAGCTGGATCATGCGGCCTGTGGCCGTCAGGAAGCGGGTGATGATTCTCGCCTCGAAATTTGACCATTGCCTCGCCGATCTTCTCTATCGCTGGCGCATCGGCGAACTGCCGATGGACCTGTCTGGCATTGTCTCCAACCATGCGCGCGAGACCTATGCGCATCTTGATTTCACGGGAATCGACTTCCACCACATGCCGGTGAGCCGCGAGACCAAGCTCGAGCAGGAAACCCAGGTCTGGAAGCTGATCCGCGAGACGCGCACCGAACTCGTCGTGCTGGCGCGCTATATGCAGATCCTCTCGGAAGGATTGTCAGCCAAGCTGTCGGGTCGCTGCATCAACATCCATCATTCCTTCCTGCCCGGCTTCAAGGGTGCCAATCCCTACAAGCAGGCGCATATGCGGGGCGTGAAGCTGATCGGGGCTTCCGCGCATTATGTCACCGCCGACCTCGACGAAGGCCCGATCATCGAGCAGGATGTCGAGCGCATCAGCCATCGCGACCTGCCGGAGGATCTCGTCCGCAAGGGACGTGACATCGAGCGTCGCGTGCTGGCGCGCGCCGTGCGTCACCATCTGGAAGATCGTGTCATCCTGAACGGCTCGAAGACGGTGGTGTTCAACGATTGATTGACTTCGTCATTGCGAGGAGCGCAGCGACGCGGCAATCCATCTTCGGCCCCACGTGAGGCGTCTGGATGGCTTCGCTTCGCTCGCAATGACGGCTGAGAGAGGGCGACCAACGATGCGCATGTCTGCTCGTATCTTCCTTGGCGCCGCCCTCGCGCTCGCCACGCCCACACTTGCGCAGGATCGCGGCACGCTCGACCCCAAACCGCGGCCGCCGCTCGCCAACCCCAAGGACCCCTCCATCCCGGCCAAGGAATTGTTCGGCCGCAGGTCAACGCCGGCACCGCTCGCCACGCGCACCATCGGCTTTTACTCGCGCGGCTGCATCGCTGGCGCGCAGGCCCTGCCCATTGATGGCGATGCCTGGCAGGTGATGCGCCTGTCGCGCAACCGCAACTGGGGACATCCGGACCTCATCAGCTTTCTTGAAAACCTCGCCCGTGAGGGCAGGGAAAAAAACCTCTGGCCCGGCCTGCTGGTCGGCGACATGGCGCAGCCGCGCGGCGGCCCGATGATCACCGGTCATCTCTCGCACCAGACCGGCCTCGATGCCGATGTGTGGCTCAGGCCCATGCCGGCCCGCACGCTCAGCCGTGCCGAGCGCGAGGAAACGTCGGCCACCAATGTCGTGCGCGACGACGGGCTGGATGTTGATCCCGCGACATGGACGCCGGCGCATATGGCGCTGCTGAAGCTGGCCGCCGGGCAGAGTCAGGTCGAGCGCATCCTCGTCAATCCTGCCATCAAGAAGGCGATCTGCCGCGATGCCGGCGGTGACCGCAGCTGGCTATCCAAGATCCGCCCGTTCTACGGGCACAATTACCATTTTCATATCCGCCTGAAATGTCCCGCGGGAGAGGCGACGTGCCTTCCCCAGGAGCCACCAACGGGCGAGGGCTGCGACAGCACGCTGGCCTGGTGGTTCACCGACGAGGCCCTGCACCCCAAGCCGACACCACCCGACAAACAGCCCAAGCCCGTGACCATGGCGCAGATGCCCCATGAATGCCGGGCCGTGCTCGACGCGAATTAGTGGCCGCCGTCCTTGTTGGCGTGGCTCTCGCCGCTGATCTTGTCGGTCAGCGCGAGCAGGATGCCCGACCCGACGAAGACGACATGGATGATGACGAGCCACATGAGATCGCGGTCGCTCATGTTGCGGACGTTCATGAAGCTCTTCAGAAGCTGGATCGCCGAGATCGCGACGATGGATGACAGAAGCTTCAGTTTGAGACCGGTGAAATCGATCTTGCCCATCCATTCCGGCCAGTCGCGATGTGCGCTTTCATCGATTTTCGACACG
>CAIWVR010000176.1 GCA_903916165.1 uncultured Hyphomicrobiales bacterium
GCGGATTTCGCCAAGCTGGTCGATCTGTTTGACGCCCACAAGGTCACCTTCGTGTCGGTGACCCAGTCCTTCAATACGACGACCTCCATGGGCCGGCTGACGCTCAACATGCTGCTGTCCTTCGCCCAGTTCGAGCGCGAGGTCACCGGCGAGCGAATCCGCGACAAGATCGCGGCCTCGAAGAAACGCGGCATATGGGTGGGCGGGGTGATCCCGCTGGGCTACCGGGTGGAGGACCGCAAGCTCCTCGTCGATGACGCTGAGGCACCTGTTGTCCGGATGATCTTCGAACGTTATCTCGTCCTCGGCTCGCTCCCCCGCTTGCAGACAGAGTTGCGCGAAGCGGGCATCACCACGAGAGTGCGGGCTCTGGCGACCGGCAGAAGCATCGGCGGCGTCGCACTGACCAACGGGCCGCTCGCCTATCTGCTGCGCAACCGGGTCTATCTGGGCGAGATCAATCACAAGGGGTCAAGCTACAAGGGCGAGCATCAGGCCATCATAGAACCAGCCCTGTTCGACGCGGTGCAGGAAAAACTTCTCGCCAACCTCAACGGGCGGCGCAAACAGCGCCAAGCCTCTGACGCATTGCTGCTTGGCCGCCTTCAGGACGGGCGCGGCCATCCGATGACGCCGAGCGCGACCAAGAAGCGGGGTCTGCTCTACCGCTATTATGTCTCCTGCGTTCTGGCGCAGGGGCGCGGTTCTGAGGCCGGCGCCGTCAAGCGGGTCTCGGCTCCAGAGGTCGAGGCCATCATTCTCAACGCTCTGCGTGCCCGCCAGCAAACATCCGAACTGGATGACACCGCCCTTGTCGTGAACCAGCTTGAGACGGCTCGGCTCCATTCCGATCGCATTGAACTCAATCTGACATCGGGCGAGACCCTGCAGCTGCAATGGTCACCCAAAACCCGCGTACGGCGGCGCGAGATCATCGGGCCAGACTCCGCGCAAACGCAGCGCCCGATCAAAGCCGAGGCGCGCGTTGTACTCCTGCGCTCCATCGCGCTGGGCCGGCGCTGGCTTGATCAACTCGTCAAAGGCTCTGTGACAAGCCTCGAAGAAATTGCGGAGCGCGAGAGCTGCAGCAAGCGCCATGTCGAGCGCACGCTCTCCAACGCCTTCCTCGCCCCGCAGATCATCAAGGCTGCGGTCGACGGACACTTGCCGCGCGGCGTCAACGCCAAGGCGCTTGTCGATGCGCCAGTTGAATGGACGCAGCAATGGCAGGCGCTGGGCTTGCAGCAGGGCTAAGCCCGCCGCGCCCGATCCCAAGTTTAAACAGCTCACAATCCCCGACTTCGGGTCGAAGGTTCAGCCTGGACCGCGCACAATCGCGCCGTCAAAAATCTCGAACCAAGACGCGCAAGCTTCGGCGACGACTGCCTGCAGGCCAGCCACTTTCTGCAAACACTGTCTCTCGGCATTCTGCCTGCGACACCGTTTCGGGACGGCAGAGACAGGGCCGCAAATACGGGGAAAATCCGCGCGTCAGAGACGCTAGGATTCGAGGCCACGCGAAATTATCGCGCTAACCTGCGGATAACACGGACACTTCCGTGTGACGGGTAAAACTGGTGATTTTGCAGGAGTGTTTGGTGGAGCCAGACGGAATCGAACCGACGACCTCTTCAATGCCATTGAAGCGCTCTCCCAACTGAGCTATGGCCCCACGTTTTGCAGGTCTTGCACCCTGCTGCCGCCAACTCTTTCGAGTCTGGCCGGACTTGACCCATTGGGGTGGATCGTCAACCGGCTTTGCGTTTTCAAAGACACCATCTTGGCGGCGTCTCCAGTGGGCGGGTTAGTAACCCAAGAACACCCGGGCCACAACCCCGCATGCGCGCTTTTTGCGCGGAGGGTCGAAGTTTTTGAGAAACCCGACCGCCCCGCAAGCGCGCGACCGGACTCAGGTCTCTTCGTCGTCGGCGAGATCGCCGTCGATCAGGCCTGCGACGTCATCCGCATCGCCTTCCTCTTCCTCAAGGAAGGTTTCGTCGGCGCCATCATCCTCGATCTCGATGTCGTCATCGGCCACCACGGCCTTTTCATCACCCGCCTCCGCCTCCTCGAGTGACACGAGTTCCGCGCCCGCGACCTCGGGCTCGGCATCGTCATCCACCGGTGCCGCACGCGCCACCGACCGGCTGCTGACCGCGGTCAGCTGGAAGGTCGTGCCGCATTTCGGGCAGACAATCGGGTCCCTGTTGAGGTCGAAAAATTTGGCGCCGCAGGATTGGCATTGGCGCTTGTTGCCGAGTTCGGGTTTCGCCACGTTCAAAAAGCCCCTGAAATCGAGTATCGCCGGGCACCGTGCGGCCTTCCGTACGGAAGGCACACAAGGCGGCGTCTGTCGGCTCCGGTTAGTCGGGCCTGAGGCAGCTGTCAATGAGAAGTGGCGTCAGGCACCGGCCTTAATGACATCGGCCAGCCCCCCGTGCTACGAGCGCAACGAAAATGCGCTCCAACAGCGAGGATGCCTTGGCTTCGACCTCCGCCTCTCAGTCCGGCCACGGGCCGCAGCAGCCGATGACTGCGGTTGCCTCCGCCCCGCTCAAGGGCAGGCTCAAGCCGCCCGGCGACAAGTCGATCTCGCACCGCGCGCTGATCTTTGGCCTGCTCGCCAGCGGCGAGACGCCGATCGAAGGCCTGCTCGAGGGTGATGATGTGCTGCGCACCGCCGACGCCTGCCGGGCGCTGGGTGCCAAGGTGGAGCGGCTGGGTCCCGGCCAGTGGAGGGTGCAGGGCGCGGGCCTTGGCGCGCTGCTCGAGCCCGAGGGCACGCTTGATTTCGGCAATGCCGGCACCGGCACCCGCCTGATGATGGGCGTCGTCGGCGGTCATGCCATCAAGGCGACCTTCGATGGCGACGCCTCGCTGCGCAAGCGGCCGATGCGGCGCATCCTCGATCCGCTCGTCCTGATGGGCGTCGAGGTTTTGAGCGAGACGGCAGGCGGGCGCTGCCCGATCGTCATTCGCGGCACGGCCGAACCTGCGCCGATCGAATACCGCTCGCCCGTCGCCTCCGCGCAGCTCAAATCAGCGATCCTGCTCGCAGGACTGAACTCGCCCGGCCGCACGATTGTGATCGAGAGCGAGGCCTCGCGCGACCATACCGAGAAAATGCTCGCCTATTTCGGCGCGACGGTTGACGTCGCCCCTGAGGGCGCGCATGGCCGCCGCATCACGCTGGAGGGCCGCCCGGAGCTCAAGGGCCGCGCGGTCATTGTGCCTGCCGATCCGTCCTCGGCCGCCTTCCCGCTGGTTGCCGCCTTGCTCGTGCCGGGCTCCGACGTGATCATCGAGGGCATGATGATGAACCCGCTGCGCATCGGCCTGCTGCTGACCTTGCAGGAAATGGGCGCGAACATCGAAGTGACCAACCCGCGCATCGAGGGTGGCGAGGATGTCGCCGATCTGCGCGTGCGCCATGCCCAGCTGACAGGCGTGGATGTGCCAGCCGACCGGGCACCGTCGATGATTGACGAATATCCGGTGCTCGCCGTCGCCGCCGCTTTCGCCACGGGCGAAACACGCATGCGCGGGCTCGCCGAACTGCGGGTGAAGGAATCCGACCGGCTGGCGGCGGTGGCCGAGGGCCTGCGCGTCAATGGCGTCGCCTTCGCCATCGAGGGCGACGACCTGATCGTGCAGGGCACGGCAGAGGTCGCCGGCGGCGGCACGGTCGAGACGCATCTCGACCATCGCATCGCGATGAGTTTCCTGATCATGGGCATGGCGGCGCAAAAACCCGTCACCATTGATGACGCCGCCATGATCGCGACCAGCTTCCCGACCTTCCGCCCGGCGCTTGAGCGCCTCGGTGCAACCTTCTCATGACCCGCATGCTGATCGCCATCGACGGACCCGCGGCGTCTGGCAAGGGCACTCTGGCGCGCCGTCTCGCGCGCCACTTCGACGTGCCCCATCTCGACACCGGCCTGCTCTACCGCGCCACCGCCGCAGGGCTTCTCGACAAGGGCTACCGGCTTGACGATGTCGAGCGGGCTGTGGGCGTGGCGCGGGGACTCGCGCTGGTCGATTTCGACGACTCCCACCTGCGCGGCCGCGAGATGGGCGAGGCGGCCTCCGTCGTCGCCGCGATTCCGCAAGTCCGCGAGGCCTTGATCGAGGCGCAGCGCCGCTTCGCCAGTCGCCCCGAGGGTGCCGTGCTTGATGGCCGCGACATCGGCACCGTGATCTGCCCGGAGGCGCCGGTGAAGATTTTCGTCACAGCCAGCCCCGAAACCCGCGCCCAGCGCCGGGCGCTGGAACTGGCAGGCCGGGGCGAGAAGGTTGATTACGCCGCCGTGCTGGAGGACATCCGCAAGCGTGATGCGCGGGATTCAGGCCGCGCCTCTGCGCCGCTGAAGGTGGCGAACGACGCCGTGACGCTGGATACGACGCTGCTGGGACTCGACGAGGCTTTTGTCGCGGCGCTCGAC
>CAIWVR010000177.1 GCA_903916165.1 uncultured Hyphomicrobiales bacterium
CCTATACGATCAATGCCAATGTTGCCGACATCTGGGTGATGGCCTTCTTCACGGTGTTTGGCTACCTCTGCCTCAAGCTCGATTGCGAGCCAGCCCCGCTGATCCTCGGCTTTATCCTTGGCCCGATGATGGAAGAGAACCTGCGCCGCGCACTTTTGATTTCACGCGGCGATCCGGGCATTTTTCTGGAATCGTCGATCAGCGTCGCCTTCCTTGTTTCTGCCGCCGCCCTGCTGCTCATCGTTGCCGCCCCGGCCATCCGGGCCAAGCGCGAGGAGGCGCTGGCGGAATAGCCGGGCCTGTCACGAAACTGCCGCGTGAATCTGGTCTTCGCTGGGCCGCGAGGAGAGTGCAATGCCAACACGTGACGTCGCCATGCCGGTCGGGGCGCGTTGCCCGAACAATCCCCGGCGTGTGCTGATTGTCAGCGACGCCTGGCGGCCACAGGTCAATGGCGTGGTGCGGACGCTGGAATGGCTGTGTCGTGAGGCACCGGCCTTTGGAATTGAGGTCGTCATGCTGACGCCCGACCAATTCTGGTCCGTGCCAATGCCAACCTATGGCGAGATCCGTCTCAGCCTCGCCTTGCCCGGAACGGTCGCCAGTCGCATCGAGGCCATCAGTCCCGACGCCATTCATATTGCCACCGAAGGTCCGCTCGGCTATCTCGCGCGGCTCTATTGCATGCGCAACGGCCAACCGTTCACGACCTGCTACCACACACGGTTTCCTGAATATATCGCAGCCCGGGTGCCCGTGCCGGTGGCATGGACCTATGCGCTGCTGCGCCGGTTCCACAACGCTGCCGATACGACGCTCGTCGCGACGGGCGCACTGCGCGATGAAATGGCAGAGCATGGGTTCACGAAGCTGAAAATCTGGCGGCGCGGGATCGATCTCGCCCTGTTTCAGAATGGTGAACGCAAGGAGACCGGACTTGCGCGCCCGCTCGCGCTTTATGTCGGACGTGTCTCGGTCGAGAAAAACATTGAAGCCTTTCTCGCACTCGACCTGCCGGGCGTGAAAATGGTGGTGGGTGACGGGCCGGCACGCGCGGAGCTTGCCAGAAAATATCCGCAGGTGCGCTTCATGGGCCTGCGCAGTGGCCAGGAACTTGCCGACCTCTATGCCTCTGCCGACGTCTTCGTGTTTCCCAGTCGCACCGACACATTCGGGCTCGTCATGCTGGAGGCGCTTGCGGCAGGAACGCCGGTCGCGGCCATGCCGGTCACGGGTCCGTCGGAAGTGCTGGGGGCCTCAGGCTGTGGTGTCATGAAAGAGGATCTGCGGGCCGCGGTTCTGGAAGCGCTCGCCATTCCCCGCGAAAAATGCCGCGCCTTTGCCAGCCAGTTCGGCATTCGTGAAAGCGCGCAGAATTTCTTCGAACATGTGTCGGCAGCGCTGGCGCGGCGGCGCGCCTGAGGATCAGGCGGCGGCGGGGATCTGCATGGCAGGGCGTCTGGGGGCCAGCACCGCATGCGACGCATCCGTCCAGCGGATCAGTTCGAGACGACCGTCGGGATGCTCAACAACGGCGGAATTGCTTTCCACCCAATCGCCTGTGTTGATGTAGAGAATATCGTCCATCTGCTGCACGGCCGGCCGATGGATATGACCGCACAGCACGATATCGACATTGTTGCGGCGTGCATCCGCCGCGACGGCCTGCTCGAAGGCGCTGATGAAATTCACCGCGCGCTTCACCTTCTGCTTGCTCCAGGCCGAGAACGACCAATAGGGCAGGCCCATCGCGCGGCGCACACGCGCGATGCCGCGATTGAGCCAGATCGCGAAATCATAGGCCCAGTCACCCAGCAGCGCGAGCCAGCGCGCATTGCGCACCACCGTGTCAAATTTGTCGCCATGCAGGACAAGCATGCGCCTGCCGTCCGCCGTGTGGTGAATGATCTCTTCGTGGATCTCGATGCCGCCGAACGTCGATCCGCAATAATCGCGCAGGAACTCGTCGTGGTTGCCCGGCACATAGATCAGGCGGACGCCCTTGCGGACCTTGCGCAGGATCTTCTGGACCACGTCATTATGGGCCTGCGGCCAGTGCCATGAGGCGCGCAGGCGCCAGCCGTCGATAATGTCACCCACAAGGTAGATCGTGTCGGCCTCATAGACGCGGATGAAATCGAGCAATGCATCGGCCTGGCAACCGCGCGTGCCCAGATGGACGTCGGACAGGAACAAGGTGCGGACATGGATTTCATCATTCTTGCCCGGCATGTCTCGTTCCTTCCGTCATTTGGCCGCATCGGATCATGGCTTGCGGGAGCCTATGCGTGAGTCTCATCTCAGTTTCATGACGGTGGCGCGCTGGCTTCATGCGGCTGTCACATCCGCTGGCTAGCTCTGCGCCATGTCGACGCTCGTTCCCCTTCTGGCCGGATTCGCGGGACTCTCTCTCGCCTCCCATATCGCGAGCCATGTGCTCGCGCTCACACGGCTGCGCCGGCAGCCGCGTGACGCGGGGCACCAGCGGGTCTGGCCGCCTGTCTCGCTCGTGCGCCCGCTCTGCGGCATCGAGGAATTTTCCGGGCAGACGCTGGAGGCCTCATTTCACCTCACCTATCCCGAGGTCGAGCTCATCTTCTGCGTGGCGCAAGCCCATGATCCGGTCGCGCCGCTCGTCCGCGCGGCGATGGCGCGCCATCCAGGGGTGCGCGCGCGGCTTCTTGTCGGCGGGGGGATGGTTTCCGGCAATCCCAAGCTCGACAATATGGAGAAGGGCTATCGCGCGGCTGAGGGCGAATATGTCGTCTTCACCGACAGCAATCTGCTGATCCCGCCCGATTACCTGCACCATGTTGTCTCCGCTTTCACCCAAGATTCGGCGGTCGTTTCGGCACCCCCCTATGGCTCTGCGCCGGGTTCCTTCGCCGCCGAGATCGAATGCGGGCTGCTGAACGCCTATGCGGCGCGCGTGCAATATTGCGTCGATGCCCTGGGCTATGGCTTTGCGCAGGGCAAGACGCTGGCCTTCCGCAAGACCGACCTCGATGCAGGCGGTTTTGACGCCATGGCGCTGGAACCGGCGGAGGATGCGGCTGCCACCAAATGGGCGCGGGCGCAGGGCCGCAAGGTCCGGCTGGTCACACCCATGGCCCCGCAACCGCTGGGACAGCGCACCTTCGGTGCCGTCTGGTCACGGCATCTGCGCTGGGCGCGCCTGCGCCGTGCGACATTCCCGCTGCTCTTCGCCCCGGAAATCCTCTCCAGTGCGCTGGCTCCCTTTGCTGCCCTGGGCATGATGGGCTGGCTGGCGGGCGGTGCGGTCCTGCCATGGGTCGCGGCCTATGCTTTCGTCTGGTATGGTGCGGACCTCGCAGCCACACGGCTGGCCGGCTGGCCGCTGTCCTGGCGCACGCTTGCCGCCCTGCCCTGCCGAGATGCGCTGCTTGCGGCGATCTGGTGCGCCGCCTGGTCGGGGCGTGGCTTTGTCTGGCACGGGCACGCCATGCAGGCGGCACCTTTGCGTCCCGATGCACAGTCCTGATCGACTGCTGCAGGAATACGATTTGATCTCCGTCCCCTGCCTCTCTAGCAAGGAGGCAAAGATACCTGCCGGAGAGACCAGCCATGAGCCCCGAACGCCCTTATGAACTCGCCCATCTGGGGCATATCGAACTGTTCACACCCAAGCCCGACGAGAGCCTGCACTTCTTCGTCAACGTGCTTGGCCTGACCGAAAGCGGGCGCGAGGGTGATTCCGTCTATCTGCGCGGCTGGGACGATTACGAGTTCCACACGCTGAAACTCACCGCCGCCAAACAATCCGGCCTCGGTCATCTCGCCTTCCGCGCCAACAGTCCGGAGGCGCTGGAGCGCCGCGCGAAAAAGCTCGAGAGCATGGGCCGCGGCATCGGCTGGGTCGATGGCGACATGGGCCACGGCAAGGCCTATCGCGCGACCGATCCGGACGGGCATATTTTCGAAATCTATTACGAGACGCGCTGGTACGAGGCGCCGCCCGAACTGAAGCCGGCCCTGAAGAACCAGGCCATGCGTTTCCCCGCGCGCGGCTGCAATGCCAGGCGCCTCGACCACCTGAACCTGCTCGTGCTCGATGTCGCCGCGACCCGTGAATTTCTCACCGATGGTCTGCACATGCGCAACACCGAGCGCATTATGCTCGATGACGGCACCGAGGCCGGTTCGTGGATGACCACGACCAACAAGACCTATGATATTGCCTTCACGCTCGACCATACGGGCGTCGCCGGCCGGTTCCACCACGTCACCTATGCGCTCGACAGCCGCGAGGACATCCTGCGCGCCGCCGACGTGTTTCTGGAAAATGGCGTGTTCATCGAGACCGGCCCGCACAAGCACGCCGTCCAGCAGACCTTCTTCCTCTATGTCTGGGAACCGGGCGGCAACCGCGTCGAGCTCGCCAATGCCGGGGCCAGGCTCATGCTGGCGCCGGACTGGAAGCCGATCATCTGGACACAGGCCGAGCGCGCGAAGGGCCAGGCCTGGGGCCTGAAGACGGTGGAAAGCTTTCACACCCACGGCACCCCGCCCGTCGCCTGAATGGGGCGAGCCACGCTCGGGTCGATGCGAGGGGCGCGCCTCTACCTTGTTGGTCGGGAGCGCTTGATCCTCGCTGCCGGACGGGGCATGTCTGGGGGCGAAAGTCGTCCGCCCCCGCCCGCTCACGGCCGTGACGGACCCTGAAGGAGCCAAGCCCATGTCGCGCACCCAAGTTTCCGGCCTGTCCGTCGCCACCGTCCTGCACGATTTCCTCGTCAGGGAGGCCCTCCCCGGCACGGGCGTGACGGCGGAGGCCTTCTTCACCGGGCTCGCCGGCCTGATCGGCGACCTCGCCCCGAAAAATGCGGCGCTGCTGGCGCATCGCGACGGGCTGCAAGAAAAGATCGACGCCTGGCACAAGGCCCGCAAGGGCACCGCACACGATTCAGTCGCCTATCGCGCCATGCTCAAGGAAATCGGCTATCTGCGCGATGCGCCCGCCGCCTTCGGCGTGCAGACGCAGAACATCGACAACGAGATCGCCCATCTCGCCGGCCCGCAGCTCGTGGTGCCCATGTCGAACGCCCGCTATGCCCTGAACGCTGCCAATGCGCGCTGGGGCAGCCTGTATGACGCGCTCTACGGCACGGACGCCGTGGTCACCGACGCGCCGGGCAAGGGTTATGACAAGACCCGCGGCGACAGGGTGATCGCGGTCGCCAAGATCGCCCTCGACAAGATCGCGCCGCTCGCATCCGGCTCGCATGCCGACGCCTCGGGCTACATGATCCAGAATGGCGCCCTTGTGCCCGCCCTGGCCGATCCCGCGCAGCTTGCGGGCTGGCTCGGCACCGAGAGCGCGCCCCATATCGTGCTGCTCAAGCACAATGGCATCCATGCCGAGATCCATATCGACCGCACCCACCCCATCGGCCGCGACGACAGGGCTGGCGTCTCCGACGTCGTGCTGGAATCGGCGCTGTCGACTATCATGGACATGGAAGATTCCGTCGCCGCCGTGGACGCCGACGACAAGACCGACGTCTATCGCAACTGGCTCGGCCTGATGAAGGGCACGCTGTCGGCGGCCTTCGAAAAGGGCGGCAGGACGCTGCAGCGCAAGCTGAACGCAGATCGCGTCTATGACAGCGTGCAGGGCAAGGTCACCCTGCCCGGCCGCAGCCTGATGCTGGTGCGCAATGTCGGCCACCACATGTACACCGACGCGGTGACCGCCGCCGACGGGAAGGAAATCCCGGAAGGCCTGCTCGACGCCGCCGTCAGCATCATGATCGGCATACACGATCTCAATGGCGCGGGCGCGCTCAGGAACAGCCGCACGGGATCGATCTATATCGTCAAGCCGAAGATGCACGGGCCCGACGAAGTGGCCTTTGCCAACGAAATCTTCGGCCGTGTCGAAACCATGCTCGGCCTCAAGCCCAACACGGTCAAGATGGGCATCATGGATGAGGAGCGCCGCACCACGGTCAATCTCGCCGCCTGTATCCAGGCCGC
>CAIWVR010000178.1 GCA_903916165.1 uncultured Hyphomicrobiales bacterium
GCCGAACTCGCCTCACGCCCGCGCCTCGTGCTCGAGACGATCAAGAAATTCACCACCCATGCGCAGGACATGTCCGCCGCGCAGCAATCCGAATATGCCGGCACCTTGCTCGCACTCGTGCGCGCCTGACGCGGCTGGAAGACTGAGCCGTCGCGGGGTGGTGCCGCCAGACCTTCGGGGCGCTGTCACCCTTTCGTCACCTTGTGCCCCTAGCCCTCCATGGAATGTGAGACAGGCCGAATGCTCGACGCAGCCAACCCGATGCCCATCATCAACAACGCCAACGAAGCGCGCGGTCTGGTGTTCGCGTTTCAATTCGATGCGCAAGGCGTTGGCATGCACGCGGACTTCACCGACGCCGCGCGCGCGGCAACGCCCCACGGAGGCTATTGGTGGGTTCATGCCCATCTGACTGACACCCGCTGCCGCAAATGGCTCGCCACGCAGGACTGGCTCACCGAGGAAGCCCACGAGATCCTGCTGTCGCAGGAAACGCATGACCGCATCGAGCATGATGAGGGCGTGCTGGCAGGCGTCTTTGTCGATGCAAAGCTTGATTTCGACGGCCGCGACGCGGAAATGGCAGAACTGCGCTTTGCCATGGCCGACCGCATCCTGCTCACCTGCCGGCGCCGTTCGCTTCTCTCCGTCGAGAACACGCGCATCTCGATCGAACGCGGCAAGCGCATCGAATCGCCGCTCGAACTGTTCGAAGAAATCGTGGATCGCGAGGCCGATTTTCTTGCCAAGGCCGCCAGTGATCTGGGCCATGAGGTCGACGCCATCGAGGACAAGGTCATGGCCGGCTATATCAGCGACGTGCGCAGCGAGACGCCGCGCATGCGTCGTCGCGCCATCAAGCTGCATCGCCAGATGTCGCGGCTGCTCGTGCTGTTTCGGCGTGTCGAGCGCGCCCCCGCGAGCCGCCTGCCGCAGGATCTGCGCGACGCGTCCGGCCGCATCGCGCAGCGGCTCGAGTCAATCTATCAGGAGGTGCATTCGGCACAGGATCGCGCGCGTTTGCTGCAGGACGAGGTCTCAGCCTCGCTCGCCAACGAAACCAACCGGCAGCTCTATGTGCTGTCGATGCTGACCGCGGTCTTCCTGCCCGCGACCCTCGTCACCGGCTTCTTCGGCATGAACACGAAGGGCCTGCCGCATGCCGAGGACGACAAGGGGACCCTTTTCGCTTTCGCCGTGATGATCGCCGCCGCTGCGATTACGTATGTCCTGCTGCGTTTTGCCATGCGCAGGGGTGCCAGCCGCGGGCCGACCTGAAACCGCTCGACGCGAGATAAGCTCGTTTAAATATGTGGATATCGGGCAAAGCTTGAGCTGGCGCGGCGACAGGACATGTGCGGGGTGGTTGCCTGAACCCCGGCGGGCCAGACGGCTCTGCCGCCAGAGAGGCTGGGGGCCGTACGACCCCGCTGGCGGCAGACGTCGCCCAAGAGGGGAGCGCCCCATCGCGATCTTCACCCCGAAAATGCTTTTCGAAGGCAGGCTCGCAGGTCACCACCTGCGAGGCCCACAGGATGGCTTCTGGCCAGCGCCATGTTCGGGGCGGTTGGCAGTGCCTGCTGTCCGACTGCCCGCCTGACACCGCTTTGGCAACCCTGAATATGATAAGCCAGCGCGCAACAGCCGCCTTGGCTCCGCCAAATCGCGAAACACCGCCAAATGGTGCCTATAAAATACGCAGATGCGAAAAGTCTCCGCATGACGCAACGCAGCAAAATGCTAAATTACGCTCCGGACTGCACCTCAAGACAGAGTGACCCGTGATGGATCGAGGCGCCCGCGTGAAGTTCAAGACCGGATCCAAGGCCCGTGCCAACTGGCATGTCGGTGACGGCGTGGCCGGCATGGTGCTCGCCCGTTACCGCGCGCCGCAGGCCGCCGGACAGGCCGAGCGCCTGGACGTCGTCTTCAGCGAAAATTTGACGGTCTGGGGCGAGCGGGCGAGCGAGTTCGAAATCGTGCAGCCCGAAAAAATGCAGTGATCCGTCGCCAGGACCGAGATCGGCAACGGGATCTGCAAAAACTTCAAAAAACGCCTGGATCCCTCGGCCTTGACTGTCAGGCTTCGCTTAGAGCGCGCACGCATGCCGTGATATGAATCGCGCCAGCAGGCCATGGCGAGCGATCCAGAAACGCGTGCGGAGGATAGATGGGCGAGCATTTCAAGGGACGGCGGGAAGACCTTCGGCTGGTCACCGGCCACGGGACCTATGCCGCTGACCGGACCTTTCCCGGTGAAGCGCATGGCGTGTTCCTGCGCGCCGACCGCGCCCATGCTGAAATAGTCTCGATCGACGTCGAGGCGGCGCGCGCCATGCCCGGCGTTCTCGCCATCCTGACAGGCGCCGACACCAAGGCCGCGGGCTTCGGCTCGGCCGCCCCGCTCGTGGTCTATCCCGGCCGCGGCGGCTCGAAAATGCTGAACCCGCGCCGGCAAGTGCTGGCCGAGGACCGCGTGCGCTACGTGGGCCAGGAAGTGGCGCTTGTCGTGGCCGACACCGCGCATCAGGCGCAGGCCGCGCTTGAGGCCATCGTCGTCGACTACCACGACCTTCAAGCCGTGATCGATCTCGACGACGCCATGGCCGGCGACACGCTGCTCTATCCCGACCTCCAGACCAATCTCGCCTTCGACTTCGACTATGGCGACGAGGCGGGCGTCGCGGCCGCGATCAGCGGTGCCGCGCATGTCACGCGCGTCGAACTCGACCTGCCGCGTCTCGTCGGCAATCCGATGGAGCCCAAGAGCGCGACCGTCTGTTTTGACACGGCCTCGGGCCGCTATGACATCTATGCGCCGACGCAGGGCATGACGCTCATGCGCGACAGCCTGTCGAGCGGCACAGGCGTTCCCGCCGACCTCATCAAGGTGCATGCGAAGGACGTCGGCGGCGGTTTTGGCATTCGCACCGAAGGCTATTCCGAATATTGCACCTTGATGCTCGCAGCCCGTGCGCTCGGTCGTCCGGTGAAATGGACCGGCACGCGCGCCGAGACCTTCGTCAGCGACCATCACGCGCGCGCGGCAAAATTGTTTGGCGAACTCGCGCTTGATGCGGACGGCAGGTTTCTGGCGCTCGGCGTGAAATGGATCGTGCACGGCGGCGGCTATCTTTCGCAGGCCGGACCGCTCATCAACACCATGCCGCCGCGCTCGCATATGGCGGGCCTCTATCGCATTCCCAAGCTCTACGGGCGCCACCAGCTGTTGCTGACCAACACGACGCCGACCACCGCCTATCGCGGCGCCGGCCGACCCAATGTCTCCTACCTGCTGGAACGTCTCGTCGACCAGGCCGCGCTGGAAACCGGCCGCGACCGCGTCGACCTGCGTCGTCAGAATCTCATTGGAAAAGGGGACTTTCCCTACACGACCGCGGTGGGATCGGTCTACGATTCAGGGGATCCGGCCGGGATGCTCGACATTGCGATCAAGGAATCCAACTGGGACGGCTTCGCCGCACGACGCGCGGACTCGCTGAAGAGCGGCAAGCTGCGTGGCATCGCGCTGACACTGTTCGTCGAGCCCTCGGGTGCCGGACGCTCGGCCAACGAAGAAGGCGCGATCAAGTTTGGCGACAGCGGCCATCCGCTGATCTATTCGACGTCTGGCCCCTCGGGTCAGGGCCACGAGACCGCCTATCCGGAAATTGTCGGCCGCGTGTTCGGCGTCGACCCGCTCACCATTGAAAACCGGTCAAGCGATCCCGACGGCCCGGCGCTGGAAGGCGACGGCACGATCGGGTCGCGCTCGACCATGCTGCAGGGCTCCGCCCTGTTCCTCGCCGCGCAGGAGGTCGTGCGCAAGGGCCGGGATCTCGCTGCCCGGCATCTGGAAGCCAGCGCGCAGGACATTGAATTCATGGACGGCCGCTACGCCGTGCGCGGCACGGATCTCTCCGTCGCCCTCTACGATCTGGCGCGCGACAATCCGGGCGTGCTCGACTCGCAGGCCGGCCAGAAAATCCATGTCACCTTCCCCGGCGGTGCCCATGTCGCCGAAGTCGAGATCGATCCGCAGACCGGCGAGGTCGCGCTCGTCGACTATGTCGCGGTGGATGATTGCGGCGTCGCGCTGAATCACATGCTGGTCGAAGGCCAGGTGCATGGCGGCATCGTGCAGGGCCTCGGCCAGGTGTTCTGCGAGCAATGCGTCTACGATCCGCAGACGGGGCAGCTGGTGACCGGTTCGTTCATGGATTACGCCATGCCGCGCGCCAGCCACCTCGTCCGCTTGCGCCTGTTCGATCATTCGAGCCCCTCGCCCAACAATCCGCTGGGCGTGAAGGGCGTCGGCGAGGCCGGCAC
>CAIWVR010000179.1 GCA_903916165.1 uncultured Hyphomicrobiales bacterium
GCGCAGGAAATCGAAGCCAAGGCGCTGGATCTGGTCACCCCGATCATCGGCGCTGAACGCGGCGGAAGGCTGGTCGATATCGTCCGCGATCTGGAAAACCTGCCGTCCATGCGCGACCTGCGCCCCTTGCTGATGGCATGAGCCTGAGCGCAGTCATTGTCGTCGCCCTGGCGGCGATCTTTGCCTCCATCATCGGCGGCGTTGCCGGCTATGGCACCGGATTGTTGATGCCCCTCGTGCTCGTCCCGATCCTGGGCGCGCAAGTGGTCGTGCCCATCCTTGGCGTCTCGGGGGTCTTCAACAATTTGTCGCGCATCGCGGCCTTTCGTCATGCGATTGCCTGGTCGCATGTGTGGCGCGTCACGCTCGTCGCCATGCCCTTCTGTTACATCGGAGCGATGGGATATTCCTTCCTGACGGGGCCGGGTGCCTCGATTCTGATCGGGGCGACGCTGGTCCTGCTGGTGCCCGCCCGGCGCCTGCTGAAATCTTTCCAGAAGGACCTGTCACCCACGATGGTTCTGCTCGCCGGCGCGCTCTTCGGGCTGGTCACCGGTGGTGTCCCGGGCGGCGGCGTGATTCTGATCTCGCTCTTGATGGCCGTGGGCGTCAAGGGTCCGGCGATCGTGGCGACGGACGCCGTCATCTCGCTGCTCGTCGGCTTTGTGAAAATCGGAACCTTCCAGATCTATGGGCAATTGCCGGCGTCATCCTGGGCGATTGCGGCGCTGATCGGGCTGGCCAGTCTACCCGGGGCATTTCTCGCGAAATGGATTGCCGAAAATATCAGCCTGAAAGTGCATCATGGCCTGATGGACGGGGCCGTCGTCCTCGGCGGCGTGGTCCTTGTCTTGCGCGGGCTTGGCCTGACATAGGCCAGACGGGCGGTGCAGGAGTTCAGATCAGACCCTGCCTCTCAACGCCCGGCGGGCTTTTTGTATCCCGATCATTGCCGCATTCGGTGTTGCTTGTGGCGGCCCATCGTGTGCGGGCAATCCGGGGCGCTGTTTCGCCGGTCGAACATGGCTTGCGACATTGCGCGACACGCAAGCGACACGTGCGACGTAAAGCCTGCACCATCAAGATACTCCTGCGACGGATCACCGCTCAAATGGCCAGACCATCAACGAGGGATGACCGCTCATGAACAGGCGCAATTTTATCAAAGGCGTGGCGTTTTCAGCTTCCGTATCGGGCGCAGGAAAAACCCTGATGACGCATGCGAAGGCGGCGCAACTGGCAGAGGTCCCCTCCTATCATCGTCTGTTTCCAGATCTGCCGGCCGCTATATTCGAGAGGGCGGACCTGGAGCGGTTGGCATCTGGCGATGGCAAGGCCCTCAAAGGCATGACCGCCGAACCCGAATTGCTCAAGGACAAGGACGGGAAGCCACTCCGCTCAAGGCAGGGCAAGCTGCAAATGTCAGCCACTCCCGAAGACGAGATGGATGACGAGGAAAACTTCGGTATCCCGGCCGGTTACACTTATCTCGGTCAATTCGTCGATCACGATCTCACCTTCAAGGGCGATGACGATTTCGCGATTCTCGGTGCTTCCGGCATGAATGCAAGAACCCCCCGTTTTGATCTCGATTCACTTTATGGCGCGGGACCGGGCTTGCAGCCCTATCTCTACGAGGGGAATGGGAGGCGCCTGCAGCGCGGACGCCGTTTGACCCACTCCGGCAAGCCCGGCCTTGCGCGCGACCATGTACGGATCGGCGATCGCGCGCTGATTGGCGACAAGCGCAATGACGAAAATGTTCTCGTCAGCCAGATGCACGGGATCTTTGCCGATTTCCACAATCGGGTCGCAAACGATCAGCCCCGCATGGATTTCGAGGCGCTGCGGCGCATAGTCGCCTGGCATTACCAATGGATGCTCTTGACTGATTTTCTGCCACGCCTCTGCGGGCCTGAACTGGTGGCGGGCCTGCTCCCGGGCTTTGGCGAGAACGGCATGGTCGGCTTGCCGCAACCGCAACTCAGGTTCACGCACACTATGCCGGCTCAGGGGATTCCGCTCGAGTTCACCGATGCGGCCTATCGCTTTGGCCATTCGATGATCCGATCCGTCTACCGCCTGAACGAGCGCATGCGGGGCAGCGATGACGAGATCCGCGGCAACAGGTCGATGGCGGGACGTCGGGCGATTTTTGCGGCCGCCGAGAATGCGGGCCTCAACGGGTTTCGGAGCTTTCCCGCAGAATGGGCGATTGACTGGAACCTCTACTTTGAAACCCGCGTGGATTTGACGACAGCGCGCATCGCGGAGGGGCCGAGACGCGTTCAGGCCTCCTACAAGATAGATACGTCCCTCACCAACCCGCTCAGTCATCTGCCAGAATTCTCGAGCCTTCAGGAAAATGGACGGTTGCGTCAGGACAGGGATGGCTTTCCAGCGCAAAAGCCGGGAGCAATGTCAAATCTGACCTTGCGCAAGCTGGTGCGTGGCCACGTCAGTGGCCTGCCCAGCGGCCAGGATATAGCCCTTGCGATGGGGTTGGAGCCGCTCGCAGACAAGGATTTGCGGGTCGGCAAGGCCAGTGTCGAGGGGTTGGATGAAAATCTCTCCATTGATTCCTATGGCGAGAGCTTTCGTGGCCGGGCACCGCTCTGGTTTTACGTCTTGTCTGAAGCCCAGCACGACTGGAGCCAGCGCGCCGCGGCCACCACGGGGACAGCTGAGGCCAGGAACGCCACCCCGAGCCGTCTGGGCCCTGTCGGCGCGCGACTGGTTGCCGAGACTTTCATCGCATTGATGGCGCGCGATCCGTCATCTGTCCTGCATGCGCCCCCCACGTGGCGTCCGGCATATCAAGACAAGGGTCGGTTTGGTATGGTGGAGCTCGTCGCAATCGCCGGGCACGGTTGAGACAAGGGCGAAGGACATATGAGCGAACACGCGCGCATCCTGATTGTCGACGACGAGGCTGATATTCGCGAGCCCCTGGCCGAATATCTGTCGCGTCAGAATTTCGCGGTCAGTGTCGCAGCCAATGCGGTCGAGACGCGCACGGAGCTTGCCTGCAAGACCGTCGATCTCGTCATCCTCGACATTATGATGCCGGGTGAGGATGGATTGAGCTTGTGCCGGGACCTCCGGGCACGGTCGGATATTCCCATCATCCTTGTTTCGGCGCGAACCGAGGACATCGACCGCATCCTCGGCCTTGAAATGGGTGCGGATGATTATATCGCCAAGCCCTTTGTGCCGCGCGAATTGCTGGCCCGCATCCGCGCGGTCCTGCGGCGCACGGGGGCGCGCGCGCCGGCCGCGCGGAGCCACGCGCACAAGATCTACCGGTTTGATAGATGGATCTTGAAAGCCGACGAGCGTTCCCTTGTGGGGGAGGACGGTGTGACGGTACCCATGGGCGATGCCGAGTTTCGGCTTCTCCTGGCTTTCGTCATGCGCCCGCGTCAGGTCCTCTCGCGCAATCTTTTGCTGGACCTCGCGGATGCGCGCGAGGCCGAGCCGTTTGATCGCAGCATCGACAACCGGATCGTGCGCCTGCGCAAGAAGATGGAGCACGACCCCACGGATCCGCGCCTGATCAGGACCGTGCGCAGCGGCGGCTATATGCTGGCGGCCGATGTCAGGCACATCGATCCATGACATCGCGCCTGCCCAAATGGATGGACTGGATCTGGCCGCATTCTCTCGCCCGCCAGATCGCCCTGGTGATCGCGCTGGCCTTGTTGGCCGCCCAGACGTTGAACGTCTTTCTTCTGATGGGCGAGCATCAAATTGAACAATTGAGCCGGAGCCGGGACATTGTCGAGACGACCTGCACCCGTGCGGCCAAGGTGATCTATCTGACCCCAATTGCCCAGCGCGTCGATGAAGCGCGCCGCCTATCGGCCAGTTGGCTGAGATTGACATTTTCGCAGGATGGCCTGCGCAGCTTGCCCTCTCTGAGAGACGATGCGCCTCTCGCCCAGCGCATCGATGGCGCGCTGCGCCGGGAACGCCTGGCTCCCTACAGGATCGAGGCGGGCAGCCGCCGCTCATCAGGCCGTCCGCGACAGGATATCAGGGATGAGCGCCCGCGCGATGCCAATCCGTTTTTTGATGGCCCACCACCCTGGCCATTCCGTGAGGCCCCTCCGCCGCCCGGAGACGAGCCCCGGTGGCTTGCAGACATGAACCCGAGGCCGGTCGGTTCGCTTGAGACCGTGGTTGGGATTCAACTGGAGCCGCGATCAGCCTGGCTCATCTGTCGTGTCCTGAGCCCCCCTCAGGATCCTTTCATCAGCCTGCGGCTTTTGTCGGCCACCCTGGCGCTTTACGTCTTTGTTCTGGGCGCGGCGATCATGGTCACGCGACGCCTTGGACGGCCACTTTCGGAGCTGGCCGTCGCTGCCTCGCAAATGGGTCGAGGACAGAAGGTCTCGCCCATCGAACCCATGGGCCCGGTAGAGGTCGCTACCGCAGCTCAGGCCTTCAATGAGATGAACGCGCGCATCACAGGTCTGCTTGCAGAGAAGGACGCGATGCTCGGCGCGATCGGCCACGACCTGCGAACGCCACTCACCTCCTTGCGCATCCGGGCCGAAAATCTGCCGCAGTCGGGCGAAGTGGACCGGATGATCGCGACGATCGATCATCTGTCCAAGATGCTCGACGGGATCTTGCAACTTGCCCAATTGGGGAATGAAGCAGAAGCGCCTGTTGTCACCGATGTCGGCCTGTTGATTGCGACTGTGGTTGAGGAATTTGAAGATCTCGGCGCAGACGTGACCTTCAAGGAACCCGGGCGTGTCCTGCACAATCTGCGGCCTCATCTGAGCATGCGCCTGTTGCGCAACCTGATCGAAAACGCCCTCAAATATGGCCAGCGCGCACGCGTCCATCTTCGGGCGGGACCTGACCGGCTGTTGATCCAGATCGATGATGACGGCCCCGGCCTTGATCCATCCGTGCTTGAGCGAATCATGCAGCCCTTTGAGCGGCTGGAGACCTCACGCAATCGGCAGACAGGAGGCGCTGGACTCGGCTTGGCCATCGCACGCGGCATTGCCGAACTGCATGATTCGCAGATCACTTTCGCAAACAGAGCCGAAGGCGGACTGCGCGTCACGGTCAGTATGCCTGTGCCCTGAGGAGATGAACTTCTGTCGTCATGCGGGATACGTGCAAACTTCATCGGAATCCGCTCTAACTCGACATTTTGCCAAACTTGACGGGCTTGATCTTGGAAAATCGTCCTTGCTGTGCAAGGATTTCGGAAAATCATAATCCATGCGGGGGAACATCGTGCTGATCATCAAGAGACAACTCGCCTGGCTGTCAGTTATTTTTGCCTTGCAGACGCCTGCCCTCGCGCAGACTTGGCCCCAACGACCCATCCACCTGTTCGTTTCGCAAGGTGCCGGAGGAGGCCAGGATTCGATTTCCCGCTACATCACGGACAAGCTGACAGGCATCCTCGGCCAACCGATCATCATCGAAAACCGTCCGGGTGCGGGCGGCATTATCGGCACGCAAGCGGCGGCGCGCGCCACCCCGGATGGTTATAATTTTGCCGTGACCTCCTCGGCGACAATGGCCTCAAATCCGCATCTCGTGAAAAACCTGCCTTACGATCCACGCGCTGACTTTATTCCCGTCGCGATGATCTCGAAGCCGGGCTTTCTGATCTCCGCCAATCCGGACGTCCCCATTCGGTCCCTGCCGGAGTTGATCGCCTATGAGAAAGCCTCCCCCGGCCGGCTCACGGTCGCGGTGGACGGGAACCGCAATGCTTCGGGCCTGACCGCAGGCTTCCTCAACAAGGCTGCCGGGATCAATATTCGCCTCGTACCCTATTCGACTCCCTCACAGGGGCTGCAGGATACGATCACGGGCAACGTCAACCTGTTCATCTCGCCACCCGGCGTGCACCTGTCACATATTGCCGCTGGCAAGCTGCGCCCCATTGCCGTGTCTGGCATGGCGCGCGAGAGCGCGCTGCCGGACGTTCCCTCGATCGGGGAAACACTCCCCGGGTTCCGCATCATCGGCTGGCTGATGATCTCCGCGCCGAAGGGAACGCCACAAGAGCCAATTGCGCGCATGAATGCGGCCATGGACCGCGTCCTGAAAGATCCCGCTGTCATCGCCTGGATGCAAAATTTTGGCTCGCCGTCGAGTGGTGCGGCCGGCTCGCAGGAGGAGCTGTCCGCCTTCGTGCGCGAGGAAATCGCCCTTTGGGGTAAGATGATCTCGGATGTCGGCCTGGAAGCCCAATAAGCAAGATCAGCAGAACAGGACGAAAAACGCCCGATGACAGGTACACCCTCGATCCTCATTCTCCTGCCATGGGAGCCGACGATCCGCTTTGCTTTCGAGAAGCTGATTCTGGCGCGATTCCCGGACGTGCCGGTGCGGACCCTGAGCAGTCTTGCAGAAGCGGCCATAGCCATCGAGGATGCCGACATCTTCATGACCTTTGGCGTCTGGGTGAAAGAGGACATTTTCGGTCGTGCCAGGAAATTGCGCTGGGTGCATGCGTTCGGCACGGGCGTCGATGGCATTATCGACCGTCCAGGCCTCGCCAGTGACGTCATCGTGACGTCGACGCGCGGTATTCATGGCGCGCCGCTGTCGGAAATGGCGATCTTGCACATGCTTGCCCTCGCGCGCGATTATCCCCGTTCCATCCGGGCGCACGACACTCATCAATGGGATCGCTTTCGCGCGCGCGTGCTGCAGGGCAAGCGAGCCGGCATTCTTGGCGTCGGTCTCATTGCTGAAGCGCTGGCGCCGCGCCTGCATGCTCTGGGCATGCATGTGGTCGGCATTTCCCGGACGGCGCGCGACCTGCCGGGCTTTGACTCCTGGGCTCCGCGCGGCGACCTGAAGACGGCAGTGGCCGATATTGATTTCCTCGTCCTTCTCATTCCGCTTGACGAGACGACGCATCACATCATCGATGCCGGGGTGATTGCGGCCATGAAACCCGGCAGCTATATTATCAATATTGCGCGGGGCGGCGTGATCGACGAGACAGCCCTGGCTGCAGCGCTCCACTCGGGCCATCTTGCCGGGGCGGCACTGGATACCGTGCAAAAGGAGCCGCTTCCCGCCACCGACCCACTCTGGCAGGCACCACACCTCATCATCACGCCGCATCTTGGGGGCTTTTACGACACCTATCCCGAGGATTGCATCGACCAGATCTATACGAATATCGACATGTATCTCGCTGGCCGCTTCGCAGACATGCTCAATCTGGAGGCGCGGCCCTGACCGGTCGCGCCGCTTGCCTCAAAGCTCGGTGATTTGCTGCGGGAATTTGTGCAGTGCCTCCACCTTGCCGTCGCCATCAACGAGCCAATTGTCACACACCCAATTGTAGGTCCGGTCGCCGACATAGGTGGGGTGCACGGCAAACAACATGTTTGGAGCGACCTTCAGCGTTTCGTCCTGTCGGATCAGGGGCCGCTCGACCATGTCATAGCCCTGACCATGCGCGTAAAGGCGGTTTTCCTGCGGGCGTCCACCCTTGCGCATGAAATCATTGTAGCGGGCGAAGATGTCGGCGGGATCGGCACCAGGTATCAACAAGTCGAGCGTGAATTTCTGCGCCTCGAGAACAAAGGCAAATTCATCCTTCATGTCCTGGGACGCCTTGCCCAGCACCCAGGTGCGGCCGATCTCGCCGTAATAGCCACCGGGGCCGCTGTTCTCGATCAGCATGCAAAATTGGTCTCCCTCCTCGATCACGCGGTTTTGCAGATGCGGCGGCTGCATGACGGCGGCCGTGCCAACCGGGCCCGAGGCGGCCATGTACCAGCCCTGTTCGCTGCCCATATTCGTGGCCACAGCGCGGGCGATTTCGACGACCTCCATATCGCGCAGCCCCGGACGCAAGTGCTTCGTCACAGCGTCCGCGCAGGCATCCTGAAGCGCCGTCATGCGGCGGATCAACTGGATTTCCTCGGCGCTCTTGATCGCCTTGATGGGATCAACGACCGACGTCGCATCGATGAAGCTGGACCGCGAGAGATGGGTCTTGAGGTAATCGACGAATGCATAGGAGATCGAACCCGGGGCGAGCAGGCCGATGGTTGCTCCATTAAATTTTTCCAGCGCCTGAAGGGCGCATTCTGCATCATAGGTTCCGCTGTAATGGATCGAGGCATAGCTTGGGCAGCCCAGAAGACGCTGCACGCCCCGGCGCGGTGACGCGGAAAGCGAGTCGAAGTGCAGATCCTGCCCGAAGGGGCCCTGCGCCACCGCGCTGATCTCGCCATCCGCGGGGAAGATGACCGTATAATGATAGCCATTGGTGGCGGGCATGTCGGTCAGGTATTTCACATAGCCGCCGACAAAATCATTATTGGCCTGTGTTACGAGAACGTCGACCCTGGCCTCCTTCATCGCAGCGCGGATCGCTGTCCATCGGCGTTCCATCTCCGCCATGGAAATGGGCGTGTTGATCCGTTCATTCATTGTGACCCCCGATGGCGACCGCTTGGCGTTGTGCTTCGCCTGAAAGAATGTCGGGCTTTATATCAACTCCCCGCCTGCATTTCACCTGGCTGGCTTATGAAAACAGCGACCGAGCCAGATCAGCTTGCGCTTTCAGCACGTCCATCTGCCAGTGCTGCGCGATCCTGCAGGGGGATCTGGGGCGAGATCAATCTCAAGGCCGAGGATCAAGAGATCACCGACAGGCCATGCTGGGCAGGGCCCATTTTTTCAAAGGGTGCCGGGGCCGGCACCCTTGCATGAAATCATCACTGTCGGACGACGTGTGGTGCCTGGTTGGCCTTGAGCCACTCCATGATGAGATCCGCGATTTGTAGATTATTCGTTTCCAGCATCATCATGTGACTGTTGCCAGTGATCCCACGTTCGGGAAGCAGAACAAAGTCCGCGCGGGCACCGTCGTCGCGGAGGGCTTTGATGCTTGTTGAGCATCCGTCACGGCGTTCGTCGCCATTGCGGCTCGGAAATCCGAACGTATTGTCCCCCCAGACCGAGAGCATTGGAAAGCGTTTCATGGGCCTGGCGATATCCTCCGCCGTCATCGGTACGCAATCTCCCTCGACGCTCACAAGGGCACGCATTTTATCGGGACGCGCTTTCGCCGCGGCAAGGCCGAGTGCGCCGGATTGTGAATGGGTCAGCAGGATGGCCGGACCGATTTTGTCGAGCAGAAGCTTCAGGTTTTCGGTCGTATTCTCGAGCGCACCGGGCAGGGTCGTTTCGGCCATGGAGGCAGATTGCGAAAAATACTGATCGAGGGCCTGTTGGGGAAAGCGTGAAGTCGGCCAGAACACGCCATAGCTGGGGCCGAGGCGATAGGACATCCAGGCGCTCTCGCGCGTGGCTATCGCAATGGCTGGCATAGAATCAACTTTGCCTGACAGTTTCGCCTCATTGATGCTCGACGGATCGAAGTTTGAGCGACCGCGTCCAGATTGGTCGACGACATAGACTGGAAAGCCCTTGCGGGTGAAATAAGTGGCCCAGCCCTCGCGTCCATCGGGCGTCGTTTCGAACGTCACACCCGTATGATTGGCACCATGGACCATGATAATCGGCATGCCGTTGCTTTCGGCCGGAATGCGGTATTGCACATACATCTGCCGACTTTGCACCGTGCCTTTTACTGGTGCGCCACCCCGCACGTCAGCCGAGCCCGACAGCTTGCTCTCGCCGCCGATAAAGAAACTGCCCTCGTCCGACAAGACGAGTGGACCCCCAAGCGAACCCGCATCAGCGACGCCTCCCGTGACACATGAGAGGAGGCTGGCCACAAGGCCCAGCCAAGTGCGGCGGCTTCGCCCAGATAATCCCTGACGCATCATGTCCTCCCGTTTTATAGTTGTTTTTTCCGGCGTTAGCAGACGTGACGCAGGATCAGGGCCTTGGTTTTCGTCCCGAGCCTTGCTGCAGTGGCCTCGCTCAACGGCCTGCGGACGCTTTCTGTATATTGAGCCCATCAAACGTGGTGGATCATTTAATTTGCGTCAAGGCGTATTTCCGCGTTTCACAGGCGTGCCGTGACTGCGGTGCGTGTTCACGCCAGACGACCCTTATCAGTGCTATAACGACGCTTAGCGCGCGCCGAGTTCCGGTGCGCTGGTTTTCATCCACTTTACCAGAAAGTCGAGAAAAAGCCCGACCTTTCGGGGCGGTCGCGTCTCATAGCCGTGATAGGCCCATACAACCTGATCCAGAATGCTGTACTCCGGAAGCACTCGCTCAAGCGTGCCGGCGCGAAGGTCGTCATGGGCGCAGAAGTGGGGGAGGATCGCGATGCCGTGGCTCTCCTTTGCCATATAGAGCATCGCGACCGCACTATTGGGAGCCACATGCCCGCGCAAGTGGACGCGTGTCGAGACGCCGTCATGCTTGAACCTGATCTGGCTGCTGCCGAATGGCCGGTTCGGGATCAGACAGGCGTGCCGGGTTAAATCCTGTGGCGTTGCGGGTCGTCCATGTTCGGCCAGATAGGTCGGCGAGGCACAGGTGAGCCAACTGAACACGCCGAGCTTGCGCATTTGCAGCGAGGAATCTTTTGGCCGGGTCGCGCGGATCAGGACATCCGCCTGATAATCCAGCGGATCAAACCCGTCCTTCCAGTGATCGGCGATAATCAGCGAAATGGAAATGTCGGGGTAAAGCGTTGCAAATTGCGCATTGGCTTTCGCAAGCACCATCACGCCAAGGCTCACGGGGACAACCACGGTCAGCTTTCCGCTGGCATCATTCTGGAGCGAATGAAGTGCCGCCTCTTCCGCAGCCATGGCATTCAGAATTTTGATGCAGAAGGCGAGATAATGATCGCCCGCTTGCGTCAGTGAAAGCGGACGACTGTTGCGGCTAATGAGTTTGACCCCGAGGGCGGACTCCAGCTCCTGGATGCGCCGCGTAATCACCGCCGCCGAGATATCCATCTCGACGGCCGCACGGTTGAAGCTGCGAGCCATCGCGACTTGCGCGAAAGTGCTCATCTCGATCAGCCTGTTTCCCTTCAGCGCGCAGCTCCCGAAAACTGAAATTGCGAAAAATGCAATTTAACATTCGTATTCCAGCGGGTGCATTTCGTCAATTTCCTCCTGATACTCGCCGGGAACAGACGGGAAAAATCCCGCCAGGATGGGAGTGTGCCATGGGGCAAGATGCGCGAAAGGTCTTCGTGGCGTTTATCGCCGAGGCGCGTGACGTCTGGCTTGAGGCGCGGCTGGACCAGCTGCTCTCTGATCCCGTTTGCAAATCCCTCGTGGAGGGGTCCCAACCCAAGCAGATAGATTATGAATAGAGCTGACCTTTGGCCAATGTGTCGGGGCTGGTTTCACGCACATCACATGGGGCGTCGCAGATGATATATCCGAAAACGCATGCAGCTGCCGGTGCCCTATTCTTCGGGCTCGCCGCGTTTGGGCAGGCCAGTGCGAATGAGGTTGAGGATTTTTACCGGGGCAAAACACTCCAATTCATCGTTGGCTCGGCCGCAGGCTCGGGCTACGATCTGACGTCGCGGCCGCTCGGTAAATATCTAACGAAATATCTACCTGGTCATCCCCTTGTGATCATCCGCAATATGCCGGGCGCGGCGGCGGTGATCATGACGAATTATTTCGTCGGCGCGGCACCGGCAGACGGGACTGTGATCGGCATGGGTACGAGCAACGTGCCCTATGAGCCGCGCCTTAAGCTCATGTCCGCTGACGGCAAGAATTCCAATTGGGATCCACGCAGCCTGAGCTGGATCGGCACGCCGGTGCGCGAGCCGCAGATCTCATGGGTCTGGGGTGCCTCGGGTATTGAGACCTGGAAGGACATGCGCGACAAGCCGACACGTTTCGGTTCGACCACAATCGGCGGCGACAATTCAATCTTCCCCCTGTTGGCCAACAAGTTGCTTGGCCTGAAATCCGAAGTCATCACGGGCTATCAGGGGAGTAGTGAGGTCTTTCTTGCCATCGAGCGTGGTGAATTGAATGCCAGCAACACGGCCTACTCAAACCTGACGATCCAGAAGCCGGACTGGCTGAAAAGCGGGCGTGCGCGCATCGTCATGCAATTCGGAATTGAGCGCATTCCATCCCTGCCGGATGTGCCATCGCTTATCGAACTCGTTCAAAACGACGAGGACAGAAAAATGCTGCGTTTCCTGCTGATGAAGTTCGAAATGCATCGCCCGATCTATGGCCCGCCGAAGATTCCGAAGGACCGGCTGGAGGCGCTGCGCAAGGCTTTCGATCAGGCTGTCACGGACCCGGATTTCGTCGATGAAGCCACAAAAATGGGGCTCGAATTGCGGCCCCTCTCGGGGCTGGCGATTACAAAGATGATCGACGAGATCATGGAAACGCCAGAGCCGCTCGTCGCACGCGTGCGCGATACGATCAATGCGCTGGCCAATTGACGGGAGGCCGGAGCACAAAGATGGAAAAGAACGCGGATACCGGCCTTTACGGTCGCAATAAATTCAAGATCGGCCTGTTTGGCATGAACTGCTCGAATGGTCTCACGATGACCACGGCACCTGAACGCTGGATCGCCTCCTGGGATAATAATCGCGATGCGGCTGTCCTCGCCGACAAGGCAGGAATCGACTTCCTGCTCCCGATCGGGCGATGGACCGGCTATGACGGGAAGAGCGACTTTCAGGGCAGCACTTTTGAAACGCTGACCTGGGCTTCGGGCTTGCTTGCCTGCACCTCATTCATCACGGTTTGCGCGACCTTGCATGTCCTGTTTGCCAATCCTGTCTTCGCGGCAAAGCAGATGGTAACGGCTGACCATATCGGCAAGGGCCGGTTCGCGCTGAACATTGTGTCAGGCTGGAATCAGGCTGAGTTCGACATGTTCGGGATCGAACTCATTTCGCATGACATCCGCTACACCTACACGGAAGAATGGGTCGATATCGTCAAGCAGATCTGGAGCGAAGGTGAGCCCTTCGACCATGACGGACGCTGGATGAAACTGAAAGCTGTGTCCAGCAAGCCAAAGCCATGGGGCGGTCGTTTCCCGCTTCTCATCAGCGCCGGTGCCTCGCCGGAAGGCAGAGGGTTTGCGGCGCGCCATGTCGATTGTATGTTCACATCTATAAGGGACTCGGAGGGCGTCAAAGCCAATCTCGAAAATATTCGCGCGATGGGTGACGGACGCGAGTTTGGCCTCTACGCCAGCGGTCACGTCATCTGTCGCGAGACACGCAAGGAGGCGGAAGAATTCTACCATCATATCGTGCACGATCATGGTGACTGGGAGGCTGCCGAATCCGCGGCCAGGATTAGATTGAAAGGCCGCGAGGGTCGTTATGATCAGATACGTGATTTCAAGGAACGGCTGATCAGCGGTCTTGGAACCTACATGCTGTTTGGCAGCTATGACGAAGTGGCAGAACAGATACGGCAACTCAGCGACGCGCGGCTCGACGGAATGGCGCTGGGTGTGGTCAATTATATTTCCGAGATCCCGCATTTGCGCGATGGCCTGTTTCCGAGGCTTGAACGTTTGGGCCTGCGGGAAAAACAAAAAGCCTGATCTCAAGGGGAGAGTAACGCCAGATGACCAGTCTCGAGGCAGGCGACGCGACAATTGTGTATGAGTCGCAAGGGTCTGGTCCGCCGTTGCTTCTGCTGGCCGCCACAGCCTTCCACGGCGGCGTATGGAAGCTGTTTGACTTGCCCGATCTGGCCAGGGATCATCAGGTCATTGCCTTCGATCAGCGCGGGACCGGGGCATCGACAACCCGGAGCCAGGATTTTACGACGACGGCGCTGGCGCAGGACGCGCTCGCCTTGCTTGACAAGCTTGATATCGAGCGCGCGCATCTGTTCGGTCATTCCAACGGAGGGCGGGTCGCGCAATATCTGGCAATCCATCATCCCGATCGCGTCGCGTCGCTGATTCTCGCCTCCGCGGGCGGCACACACAAGACGCGCGGCATTTCAGTCGATATGTGCCGGAACCTTGTCGAGAGGGGTTACGAGGGCTATTCGCGCAACCATGCGATCAAGACGGGTTGTAGCTCCAGTGATCCGGTCGAACAGGCACGCGCCGAGGCTTTCTTGCACGAGTTCATCGGCCATCTGGCGCCGCTGGAAACCTTCTTGCGCTATGTCGTGTCGCGGCAGGAGGCCGACACCACGAGTGCGCTGGATCGGATCGCGGTGCCTGTGATGGTTTTGGTGGGCGAAAATGAGGGCAAGTTACCTGGCGACAGCCACATGAACTTCGCTCTGGACATCAAAGAAAAAATTCCGACAGCGATCCTTCACGTCTTCGCCGGTCAGGGACATTTCTATCCGTTTCTGCAACCGGCAAAAGTGCATGACCTCGTCAGGTCATTCATCCTTGGGAATTTGTAATCTCACGGGGCTCGAATCTGCCCTTCACGAGCAGAAAGCGCGACATGTCGGCTCTGACCGACACATCGCGCATCCGGCGCTCACATTGAACGATTATGGTGAAGCCTTAATTCGCTTTCCGAGCAGCGCCCGAACCGGACGTTGAATTGGGGATGATCGGCGGTGGCGGCTCATCTGGTGACGTCGGCTGGCCGGCTTTTTTATCAATGTTGAAAACATGCCCCTCCATCCAGGCAATCAGGCGATACATGGTCTGCCTGTTGTTCTTTTCAGCCGCTAACGTGTGCCCGTTGCCGTAGATGCCAGCTTCGGGGAGCACATCCACCGTGACGTCGCCGCCCATCGCCGCCATTTCCTTCTGGAACTTGCGCGACGCCTCGACACGATCAGGCGCACGGTCGCCAATCATGATGATGATCGGGATTTTGGCGAGAATCGCCTTTTTGTCCTTTGGAATGTCGTCAAACGCCGTTGTTGAGCTTTCAACCGCGAGTATGCCTTTCACCTTGTTGGGTCGATCTGCCGCCGTGAGATAGCCCAGCAGTCCCGATGATGACCAGGTCTGGATGATAACGCCAGGCGCATCAATCTTGTCGATCAGGGCGGTAAATGCAGCCACGGATTTTTTGGTTTCGGATGGATCGCGGTAGGTGGTGAGCGTCTGCGGATAATAAGCGTCGGCCGCCTCGATCGGGAATTGTGTGTTCGAATAAGGGGTGCCGTATGTCCGTCCCCAGCGGAAATTAACCCAGGCGGCTTCCGCTGAATATCGGTTCGCGATCGGGATATCAGCAATTGGCGCGCGGCCAAGCCGAACTGCATTGAGTTTGCAGATGTCGCTGCCGGAACGACCGGTGTTGACACGGTCTACACCGTAGGTCGGAAAGCCTGCACGCGCGAACAGGGTCAGCCACCCCTCACGCCCGTCTGGCGTCGTGTCGTAAAAGCGCGCGGTGTGGCCGCCGCCTGGATTGAACAAGATTGGGTAGGGATAACGCTGGTCCTGTGGGTAGAGATAGGAAGCATAAACCTGATCGATGATCAGGCGTCCAGGAGTTTGGCGCGGATTGTTGGGATCACCGCCATCGACGGTCTGACACTCGATGAATCGGCCGCCAGCTTCCATGCTTCCCATTTTGGCGATGTTCAGCGGATCAGCGGCGACCGAAGTCAGTCCCAATCCCAGAAGAGCTATCCAAAAACCCGTCTGTGTGGCCTGTCGCATGAGCATGGAATCCTCCGCTTTTTGTTGATGACTTTGGTAGCCGACAGGCCGCCAACTGGATGCTCTTGCCATTGCGACCGCCCAATCTAATTCTACACTCTCGTTTTATGCCGCGATAGTGAGAAGAATGTCGGTAAGTTGATCGGGCATCTCCACTTGTACATTATGACCGGACGGCAGGTCGAAGACAGTCCATCCGCTTGCCTTGCAGGCGTCGTAGAAGCTGTCGAAATTCGGATTGGAGAAGCCGCGCGCGCGAATATAGGCTTTCTTTGCGATACGGTCCCGCGCCCCCGACAGTTTGATCGGATCTAGCGATACACCGATGGGCTGGGGTGTCGCCCTGGCTTGCAGCCAGTTGCGATCAGCCTCACTCATGCGGTCGCTTGTGCTCGGGGTCGGTGGTCTCGACACTTCACCCCGCTTGAGGGCGTCAAGCACAGCCTGGCGACTTGGCGGTGAATTCAGATCAAGCCCCGTCTGGCCGTTGCGTGGCATGAATGCATCCAGAAAAACGATCGACCCGATTGCGGTGCCGACATGTTCAGGAACGGCAGAGGCGGGCCATCCGCCGTAGGAATGCGCGACCAAAGTCACGTTACGCAGATCCTCCCATTTGATCAGATTGACAATGTCCAGGACGTGGGTCTCAAGCCGGATGTCCTTGCTCATCAGATGTGACTTGTCGCCGAGGCCGGTCAAAGTCGGCGTGAACACCTGATGACCTTTCGCGCGCAAACGCGCAGCGATATATTTCCAGACATATCCGCCGCCATAGGCACCATGCACGAGGACAAATGTCTTCTCTGCTCCGGTTTGCGCCGCCGCAGGTCCTCCGCGCGCGGCAAGCAAACCGGCGGCCGTGCCGAGCGCGCCCATGGATATCAGGGCGCGGCGTCTCGTCGACTCCATTTCTTTGATTTTGGTCATCAGACTTTTCCTCGTCTTTCCATATTTTTAGGATCAGCCGGGTCAACACATCCCATCACGCTCTTGTCTCAAGACGCGAGAAGATAGTACCCGGAGGGTCGACAGGGCAAATGCCGGCCTGTAGCCAGCGACCGCAAACAAGGACACGATGTGCGCCCTTGGAAGGCTCAATGAATGAGCGCGAAGGCGACCTTTCGGGCACAGCCGCGTTGCGGTCCTATGGCACCGATCCGGGGTCAATATATCCTCTACAAAGGGCCGCGAAAACGCGGCGTGGGGCTCGTAAAGATAGCGAGAGGATCTATGAAAGTCTGACATTCGCGTCGATGGTGGCCAAACAATCTGGAAGTCTAGACAGCCAGATCGCGTTTAAGTCGGCAGTAAGAGCGTTTTTGACGCTGTTCCTGTCCCCTGAAGATGCCGGCGACCAGGCTCCCTTTGATGATCTGGTCGCCGTAGTCCTGCTTTGCAGGAGCGATCAGCGCTCATCTATGCTGCCCTCTGCTGCATTTTCACCGGTCGCGTCTGCGGCCTTGGCGACAATGTCTGCCGGGAAAGTATAGAGACGATCAATCAGTCTGTGAATGTCTTCTCCGGTCATGGGCCGATTGAGATCCAGACGTTGTCGTTTGGCGTCGGTGATAAGTTGTGGATCTTGCATGGCGGCGTTAAACGCGCGGCGTAGCAGTGTGACCAGTTCCGGCGGTGTGCCAGGTGGTAGCATAAAGGGGCGGCCCATCTCCTGACGAGCGAACACGAGTTCAAGAATGGATCTTTGATCAGATGTTTTGGCCAGATCCAGGACAACCGGAACGTCCGGAAAGAGAGAATGGGCTCGCAGGGAATCTTGCAAGAGCACCTTCACTTCCCTGTTGGCGATCCAATCCGGCTTGCTGGTGATTATGCTGGAGTAATGATAGCTCGCGGTGCCTTCAAGCTCTCCGCGTTCGATGGCCAGCGCAATATCTCCGGTGCTCTTGTAGCCTGCGATTAATTTGAAGCGTGTGCCGAGAACCTTGTTCATGACATGAGCGAAGACAACATTGCCAGATGTCGGGCCTCCGCCACCGACCAGCAATTCGCGGTGGAAAAGATCATCAATGCGATCAATAGGAATGGTTTTCCAGGCGAGCACAAGCCCGACTTCCGCATTCATGCTGCCGATCCAGGCGTAATAGCGGGGGTCAAACCGGACGCCCTTGGATTTGAAGAGGTCAGCGGTTGCTGTTCCGCCGCCAACCGTTCCCATCGCAGTGCCGTCTTTCGGAGCGATTTCGTAAATATAATTTGCGGCCTTCAGACTGCCTGCGCCTGGCATGTTCCTGATGACAATGGTAGGGCTGCCAGGAATGTACCGCTGATAATGCATGGCCAGAAGACGGGCATAGACATCATAGCCGTCGCCTGCACTGGCACCTGTGTAGATGCTCAGGGTCTTGCCCCTGAAATGATCCTCCGCTGCCGTACAAAGGTTCGCATTGCTGAGCAAGCTCAGTCCAAGGGCGGCGGCATATGCGCAAAAGTGAGCCATTTTGAGCGGCATCGACATCCCCACCTTGTCTCTTGGACATACGCAACGCCTCGATGCGCAAGGTCTTTCTTGGTTGAGTCGGGATATCCTTTCAGGCGTGCGCAGGAACGCCAACTAGGAATTTAGGATAAGCCGGCCTCAGGTCTCCCACCGCCACCCGCAAAATGGGCACCAGGCATTGGTGGCTTGCCCGCTGGCAGGATCCCTCAGACCGCCCGCCAGAAACGGCCAAGCGCCAAGCTATCAAAACCAGCCAAATGGATGAGCGAGCAACAGTCCCGGGACCGATCTGCGTTCAGTTGCTCCGCCCAAGATTGCGGTTGAGGCTTTCGATGAAGACTTTGCTCCTCGGCTTGCCTGGTCCGGTGAAGGCGAGCGTCATGCCAAGGACAAGAGCCCTCGGCTCAAGATCACGGCCGATGACCTCAGGTCGCTTGTCGAGGCGGGGCTTCCTGGGCGACACGAGCTTCTTCCGGTGCGCATGGGTCGCGCCCACGTCGACGTCCCTGTCCGTTTGCCGCGTCAAGGCAGCCCGTAGACATTGCAGCGAGGACGACCTGCGGATGTCACAGGAGCGAAGGGTGATCCTCTGTTGTCCGCCATCGCCGGGATCAGCGGGGCCTTATCGCATCGGCCAAACGGTCGGCGATATGGGGCGGTGTGGCAGCGATCAGGTCCATCACCTTGCCGACATCTTCGGCGCTTGTCGCGCTGATCTCTACCCCAGAGCGCACGGAATCGGCGATCGCTTCCTTGTCGCGAACCATCGCATTGAAAGCTGACCGCAATTCCTTCAATTGCACAGCGGGGACGCCGGGAGGCGCAATGACCGGACGCGCGACCTGCTTCTGCGCGAAATAAAGTTGCAAGACTTTTCTATCGTCTTCCGTCTTGGCGAAATCCATCACGAGGGGAATATCAGCTGGCGCGTCATCCAGTTTTTCGAAGCCGAGTTGCATCAGCAAGGTGATTTTCTTGTCACGCAAGAAATCCGGGCGTCGCGTCTTAATGTTCGGCCAGGCCCAGTCGCCAACGCCGCCAATCTCGCCATTTTCAAGCGCCAGAAGAATGTTTGTGTTGCCACGATAGCCGGAGACGACCTTGAATTTTGTGCCTATTACCGCATTGAGCAGGCGCGGCGTTGATTCCGTATCCGCGGCTACACCTGCGCCGCCAACAATCAATTCCGTGGTGAAAAGATCGGCCGCCGTCTGCACTGGATGGCTGTGCCAGGACACCACCATGCCGGTCTCTGTCGTCAGATTGCCGATCCAGCTGATGTGCAGCGGATCGAATTGTACCCCGTCGAGTCTTGCAAGTTTGGCCGTCAGCATGGTGCGTTGGATCAGCCCGAGATAGGTCCCGTCCTTTGGCGCAACATTGGCCAGATAATTGGTGGCGACGATCGATCCCGCGCCAGGCATGTTCTGGACGATGATGGAGGGTTGCCCTGCCAGAAAGCGTCCCAGATGCCGCGACATCACGCGGGCATGTGTGTCATACCCGCCGCCCGATTCAGAGCCCACGATCACAGTGATACGCTTCCCGGAAAAATATCCGGTCTGAGCTTGTGCACAGGTGACAGTCGCGGACAAAGCCGCAGCAAAAAGACAGGCGCGCTTCATGATGAATATCTCTCGAGCGAAGACCCTTTGAAGGCCGTCTGACCACCATCGACCCGAAGGTCGGTTCCAGTGATGAAGGCGGCTTCTTCAGAGGCCAGAAAAGCTGCTGCTGCTGCGACCTCTTCCACCGTTCCGGTTCTTCCCAAAACCTGGCCGATGCCGCGAACACGATTGGAATTTTCACGCGAACCATAACGCCGCAAGGAGCGCTCGGTGTCTATGGGACCCGGAGAAATTGTATTTGCGCGAATATTGTCGGGACCGTAATCAATCGCAAGGACGCGTGTAAAATGCATGACAGCCGCTTTGGTTGAACAATAGGCGGATCGGCCCGGCAAACCGAAATGCCCATGGCTTGAGGCTATATTCACGACAGCGCCGCCGCCGGCTGTGCGTATATGCCCCATGACATATTTGCACATGAGGAACATGCCGGTGAAATTGACCTCCAGCGCACGCTGCCAATCAACAAGTTGAATGGTCTCGACATTGCCATCGGGGGAGACCGTGGCGGATGCATTCACCAATGTGGTGATCTTGCCATAGGCCGCGATTGCGCGGGCCGCTGCCGCTTCGCATTCCGCAGGTTTCGAGACATCTACGCAGACAGCGGTCGCGCGCCCGCCAGATCGATTGATCTCAGCTGCAACCGTGTCGGCTTTAGTCTGTGAAATATCGCAGACCACGACAGCCGCGCCTTCAAGAGCAAAACGACGGGCGATGCCTCCCCCGATGTCTCCACCTCCCCCGGATATGACAGCAACGCGATCAGTCAGCAGGCTCCCCATAGACCCCTCATTCCTTCTTTAGCCGCCCGTATGGCAGGCGGTGGCTCAGCCAGAAAATGATACATGCTCAACGC
>CAIWVR010000180.1 GCA_903916165.1 uncultured Hyphomicrobiales bacterium
CCAACTGGACTGACCTGACCAATGGCAAGGCGGGCATCATGTCGATCCCGCGCATCACCTTTTTCGGCCTGCCGTTCAACGCCAACGAGGGCGGCTTTGCATCCGTCTTCGGGCTTGAGTTTTCGCCGATCCACCGCACGATCTTTCTGTTCTATCTGATCCTCACCCTCGCGCTGCTGACCAATGTCGTCACATTGCGGCTGCGGCGCATGCCGGTCGGGCGCGCGTGGGAGGCCTTGCGCGAGGATGAGATCGCCTGCCGGTCGCTGGGCATCAACACCACCAGCACCAAGCTCACCGCCTTTGCGCTGGGCGCGATGTTTGCCGGCTTTGCGGGCTCGTTTTTCGCCGTGCGGCAGGGATTCGTGAATCCCGACAGCTTCACCTTCATGGAATCGGCGACCATTCTCGCCATTGTCGTGCTTGGCGGCATGGGCTCGCAATTCGGCGTGGCGCTGGCGGCGGTCGTGATGGTGGGCGGCACCGAGATCCTGCGCGAACTGGCCTTTCTGAAAGATATTTTTGGGGCCGGTTTTGATCCGGCGCTCTACCGCATGCTGATCTTCGGCTTTGCCATGGTCGTCATGATGATCTGGCGCCCGCGCGGACTTATCTCGTCCCGGTCGCCCTCGGTGGTGTTTCGCACCCGCAAGGATGTGTCGGGCACGCTCGTGCAGGAGGGACGCGGGTGATGAATTCGCGCCGCTGGATGAGCGATCCCCTGCTCGTCGTCGAACATCTCACCATGCGCTTTGGTGGACTTGTCGCCGTCAACGACCTGTCATTTCAGGTCGGGCGCGGCGACATCACCGCCTTGATCGGCCCCAATGGCGCGGGCAAGACCACGGTGTTCAATTGCGTGACGGGTTTCTACAAGCCCGCGCAGGGACGCCTGGCTCTGGCGCGCGAGGGCGTGGCGCGCGCGCGCGATGTTGCGACACTGACCAAGAGCGGGCGCCGCCACCAGCGCTTTGCCGACGGCCATCTCTATCTGCTCGAACGGATGCCCGATTTCGAGATCACGCGCGACGCCCGTGTGGCGCGCACCTTTCAGAACATCCGCCTGTTCCAGGGCATGACCGTGCTCGAAAACCTCATCGTGGCGCAGCACAATGTGCTGATGCGCGCCTCGGGCCAGTCGTTTCTGGGGCTGATCGGCTGGCCGTCCTACCGGGCGCGCGAGCGTGAGGCGGTCGAGAAGGCGGCCTTCTGGCTGAACGAGATCGGCCTCACCGAGCGCGCCGACGATCCGGCCGGCGCATTGCCCTATGGCGCGCAGCGCCGCCTCGAGATTGCGCGCGCCATGTGCACCGATCCCGTGCTGCTGTGTCTTGATGAACCCGCCGCCGGCCTCAATCCGCGCGAGAGCGCGGAGCTGAACGACCTGCTGCTGGGCATCCGCGCGCGGGAGGGCACGTCGATCCTGCTGATCGAGCATGACATGAGTGTGGTGATGAAAATATCGGACCATGTCATCGTGCTCGATTACGGTGTGCGCATTGCCGACGGCACGCCCGACGAGATCCGCAACGACCCGCGCGTCATCGCCGCCTATCTCGGCGTCGAGGATGACGAGGTGGCGGAAGTCGAAGCGCAGATTGCGGAGCTGTCGGCAGGGCCGCCGACATGAGCGCGCCGCTGCTGTCGCTGCGCGGGGTGGAAGCCGCCTATGGCCAGATCGTCGCGCTGAAGGGCGTCGACATTGATGTGAACCCGGGTGAGATCGTCACCATCATCGGTGCCAATGGCGCGGGCAAATCCACGTTGATGATGTCGATCTTCGGGCGGCCCCGCGCGCGCGCAGGTTCGATCCTGTTCGATGGTGCCGACATCACGCACAGGCCCACGCATGAGATCGCACGGCTGGGGCTCGCCCAAGCGCCCGAAGGACGGCGCATCTTCGCGCGCATGAGCGTCTTCGAGAATTTGCAGATGGGCGCCGCAGTTGCTGGCCTCGCGAATTTCGACGCCGATCTGGCGCGCGTCTTTTTCATCTTCCCGCGCCTGAAGGAACGGCGCGACCAGCGCGGCGGCACGCTGTCGGGCGGCGAGCAGCAGATGCTCGCCATCGCCCGCGCCCTGATGAGCCGACCGCGCTTGCTGATGCTGGACGAGCCGTCGCTGGGTCTCGCGCCGCTCGTCGTGAAGCAGATCTTCGACGTCATCCGCGACCTCAACAAGAAAGAGGGCCTGACGGTTTTCCTGGTTGAGCAGAACGCCTTCCACGCGTTGAAGCTGGCCGACCGCGGTTATGTCATGGTCAATGGAGCCATCACCTTGGCCGGGACCGGGCGCGACCTGCTGGCCAACCCGCAGGTGCGCGCCGCCTATCTGGAGGGCGGTCACTGATGCTTGACATCATCGCGCCTGCCGGTCCCGAGGCCCTGTGGACGACGCTGCTGCTGACAATCATCCTGGGTGGTGCCGCCTCGGCTGCTGCGGGCAGGGCGGTGGCGCGCAACTGGCGCGGACCGCGCGTTCTGGCGCTTTATGCCTTCCTGCTCGCCTGCGCCTTTGGCTTTCTGGATTATGCCCTGTTCGACAATGCCGTGATCCCGCTGTGGCGAATTGCCGAGGATCTGGCGATGCTGGCGCGCGCGCCGCGGGCGGCGCTGGCGGACCTGCCGATGGCGCTGGCGGGGCTTGGCGTAAACTTTGCCTTTCTGCTGGTGGTCGGCCTTGTCGCCCATGCGCGCACGCGGGCGCAGCAGATGGCCGTTCAATACGGGTTCATGGCCTCCGGGCCGAGGTGACACGGGGACGGAAACTTGTAATGTTCAGCTGAATCGGGTGCCGGGGCGCCCCGTCTTTCATGAGGAGACTTTGATGAAATCGGTTCTGATTGCACGGCTCCTGTCGGCGGGCATGATCCTGTCCGCGCTGTCGCTGCCTGCGGCGGCGCAGATCAAGCTGGGCGTCGGCGGCCCGATGACCGGCCCGAGCGCCGCCTTCGGCGCGCAGCTGAAGAATGGTGCCGAACAGGCGGCGGAAGATATCAATGCGGCGGGTGGCATTCTCGGCCAGAAGCTGCAGGTGCTGGTCGGCGATGATGGCTCGAAACCCGAGCAGGGCGTGTCTGTCGCCAATAAATTCGTCGGCGACGGCGTGAAATTCGTCGTTGGTCATTTCAATTCCGGTGTCTCGATCCCGACCTCGGCGGAAGTCTATTCCGAAAACGGCATGTTGCAGGTGACGCCGGCATCCACCAATCCGGCTTTCACCGAGCGCGGCCTGTGGAACGTGTTTCGCACCTGTGGCCGCGACGACCAGCAGGGCGCGGTGGCGGCGAAATATATCGCCACCAAATTCAAGGACAAGCGCGTCGCGGTGCTCCACGACAAGACGCCCTATGGCAAGGGGCTTGCCGATGAAACCAAGAAGGGGATGAACACGGCTGGCGTTCGCGAAGTGCTGTACGAGGGCGTCAATCCCGGCGAACGCGATTACACCGCTGTCGTGACCAAGCTGAAGCAGCAGAGGGCCGAAGTGCTGTTCTGGGGCGGCCTGCATCCGGAAGCCGGCGTCCTCCTGCGGCAGATGCGCGAGCAGGGGCTCAACACCGTGCTGATCGGCGGCGATGGCATTGCGACCGCCGAACTTGCCGCTATCGCGGGCGACGCGGTGGACGGCACGCTGATGACCTTCGGACCCGACCCGACCAAGCGTGCGGACGCCGCCGACGTGCTGAAGAAGTTTGCGGCCAAGAACATCAATCCGGAAAGCTACACGCTCTATTCCTACGCGGCGGTGCAGGTGATCAAGCAGGCGGCGGAAAGCGTGAAGTCGCTGGAGCCGAAAAAGGTCGCCGACGCCATGCATTCAGGCATGATGTTCGACACGGTGCTCGGGAAATTATCCTTCGACAAGAAGGGCGATCGCAAGGACGCCGATTACGTCATGTACGTCTGGAAGAAGATGCCGGACGGCAAGATGAGCTTTGTGGAGATGTGACATCGTGTGCGCCCCTCTCCTGCGCCTTGCGGGAGAGGGTGGCTTGCGAAGCAAGACGGGTGAGGGCGGCGCCGCTGCTCCTGTCTTGCAGAAGATGGCGACGTTGAAACGCCCTCATCCGTCACGCGTTGCGTGACACCTTCTCCCGCCAGCGGGAGAAGGACGACTCACGGTCAGGCGTTTCCAAACACCCGCGCGAAGATTGTGTCGACGTGCTTCAGGTGGTAGCCGAGGTCGAACAATTCTTCGAGCTCAGTATCCGACAGCGCTGCTGAAACGTCCGCATCGGCTTTCAGCAGTGTCAGGAAATCGCCTTCGCCGCGCCACACCGGCATGGCGTTGCGCTGCACGAATGTGTAGGAATCCTCGCGCGACACGCCCTTTTGGGTGAGGGCCAGCAGCACGCGCTGCGAATGGATCAGGCCGCCAAGACGATCCAGATTCTTTTTCATGTTTTCCGGATAGACGATCAGCCTGTCGATGACGCCGGTGAGACGCGCCAGCGCGAAGTCGAGCGTGACGGTCGCATCGGGTCCGATCATGCGCTCGACGGAGGAATGCGAAATGTCGCGTTCGTGCCAGAGCACGACATTTTCCATGGCGGGCAGCGCCATGCCGCGCACGAGGCGGGCGAGACCGGTGAGGTTTTCGGTCAGCACCGGATTGCGCTTGTGCGGCATGGCCGACGAGCCCTTCTGGCCTTCCGAGAAGAATTCTTCAGCTTCGAGCACTTCGGTGCGCTGCATGTGGCGTATTTCGGTGGCGAGGCGCTCGATCGACGAGGCGATGACGCCCAGCGTCGCAAAGAACATCGCATGACGGTCGCGCGGGATGACCTGCGTCGAGACCGGCTCGACCGCCAGGCCCATTTTCTTGGCGACATGCTCTTCGACGCGCGGGTCGATATTGGCGAACGTGCCCACCGCGCCCGAGATCGCGCAGGTCGCGATTTCCTTGCGCGCATGGACGAGGCGTTCGCGGCAGCGGGTGAACTCTGCATAAGCCTGCGCGAGCTTCAGGCCGAAAGTGACGGGCTCGGCATGGATGCCATGCGAGCGACCGATGACGGGGGTCATCTTGTGCTCGAAGGCGCGGCGCTTGATGGCCGCGAGCAGCGCATCGATGTCGGCGAGCAGGAGGTCGGAGGCGCGCGCGAGCTGGACGGCGAGGCACGTGTCGAGCACGTCGGACGACGTCATCCCCTGATGGACGAAACGCGACTCGGGGCCGATGAATTCCGCCAGATGGGTGAGGAAGGCGATGACATCATGCTTGGTGACGCGCTCGATTTCGTCGATGCGGTCGACGTCGAAGGTGACATGACCGGCGCCGTCCCAGATCGCCTGGGCGCTTTCCTTCGGAATGATCCCGATCTCGGCCAGCGCGTCGCAGGCATGGGCCTCGATCTCGAACCAGATGCGGAAGCGCGTCTGGGGCTCCCAGATGGCGACCATTTCGGGGCGGGAATAGCGGGGGATCATGGGCTGTGGCTCCGTCGGGACTTTGAGGGCTGGCCGTAGCACGGGAGGGGCGAGGGGGGAAGGTCGGGTGCCCGCGTGACGAAATCAGCGCCTCTTGTTATGATGTCAACATGACACGCGACGAGGCGATCAAACGGCTGCGCCAACATCAGGCAGACCTCATGGGGCTCGGCGTCGAGCACCTGTATCTGTTCGGGTCGGTGGCCCGTGACGAAGCCGTCGACCAGTCCGATGTCGATCTGTTTTTCGACCATGAGCGTGGGCGTCTGGGCGTCTTTGAGTTGATGGACGTCAAGGAGCGCACTGCCGCGATCCTTGGATGCGGAACCGATGTCATGACGCGGGCGAGCCTGCATCCGGCCTTGAAGGACCGGATCGAAAAAAGCGCTGTGCAGGTGTTTTGATGTCGCTCCAGCGGAGCCTCGTCCCTCGACTGATGGACATGATTGAGGCCATCGAACGTGTGCGCGACGTGACCTCTTCAGTTCCCCTCGAGGAATTTGAAAACGATTGGACCAAGCGATGGTTGGTCGAACGTGGAGTCGAAATCGTTTCTGAGGCCAGCCGCCATCTGCCTGACGACCTCAAGCAGCGTCATGCCTCAATTCCTTGGCGCAAGGTGGCCGGGATCGGGAACGTGCTCAGGCATGCCTACGAACATGTCGCCCCTGACGTTTTGTGGAAATTGGCAAAGGTCGACCTGGCTCCGCTTGAAGACGTATGCCGGCTTGAGCTGATCGCGGCCAAGGGGGAGGAAGCGGGACCATGAAAGGGCCGCCCACGAAACTTGCATCCCCTGCCGGTTCCGGGCATTGAGCGGCGAACATTTCAGGACATGCCATGACCATCGACCGCCAACGCCAGATCGAGGGGCTGATCTGCCTCGTAGCCTTCGGAGCCTGCATTCCGGCCGCCAACTGGCTGATCGGGAACGCGGGGACATTCTGCGTCCCCGATGGCCCCTGCCTCATTCCCGTTGCGCCGGGGATCACCGCGCCGTCCGGCGTGCTGATGGTGGGGCTTGCGCTGGTGCTGCGCGATCTCGTGCAGCGGCGGCTCGGGGCAAAGTTTGCGCTGGCCGCCATTGCGGTTGGCACGCTGATCTCGGCGGCGCTGGCGCCGCCCGCGCTGGTCGCGGCATCCGCGGCCGCCTTCCTGCTCTCGGAACTGGCTGATTTTACCGTCTATACGCCGCTGCAGAAGCGCCGGCTGGTGCTGGCGGTCTTCGCCTCCAGCGTCACCGGCCTCGTGATCGATTCGATCGTCTTCCTTTATCTCGCCTTCGGCAGTCTCGATTATCTCGGCGGCCAGATCATCGGCAAGGGGTGGATGGTGCTGCTGGCGCTGCCGCTGATCCACTGGCTGCGCCAGCGCGACGCCCGCATCGGGCTCGCACCCGCCTGATCAAAAGCGGGTGGCGGCATAAATGGACTCCGGTCCCCCCAGATGTTACCCCGCGCAAAGCAACCCGGAGCCTGCCATGCGCCCGCTAAAGATTTTGCCCTCCATGCTCGCCAGCGACTTTTCCAGGCTTGGCCAGGAGGTCAGCGACGTGATGGAGGCCGGTGGCGACATTGTGCATCTGGACGTGATGGACGGGCATTTCGTGCCCAACATCACCTTCGGGCCGGATGTCATCAAGGCGATCCGCAAGGCGACTGACAAGCCTTTCGACACCCATCTCATGATCTCGCCGGCGGACCCCTATCTCGAAGCCTTCGCCAAGGCGGGCTCGGATTACATTTGCGTCCATGCGGAAGCCGGTCCCCATGTGCATCGCTCACTGCAGGCGATCCGGGCGCTGGGCAAGAAGGCGGGCGTTGCGGTCAATCCCGGCACGCCCGAGAGCGTGCTCGCATATCTGCTGGAGGACGCCGATCTCATCCTCGCCATGACGGTGAACCCCGGCTTCGGCGGCCAGAGCTTCATCCGCCCGATGCTGGACAAGGTGCGCCGTATCCGCGACATGGTCGGCGATAGGCCGATCGACATTGAAGTGGATGGCGGCGTCACCGCCGACAATGCCGCCGATTGCGCGGCCGCGGGCGCGAACTTCCTTGTCGCCGGCTCGGCCGTGTTCAAGGGCGGGCCGAATGCCTATGCGAAGAACATCGAAGCCATCCGCCGCGCCGCGCTGATCGCGCGCGGGGAGATGGTGTAGGGCTGGACAGAATCCTCGCCCCGTAGCTACAGGTAGTGATTGATTTTCATTTCTTTGTAGCTACGATAAATGTATGTGTTATGGGACGAGCCAAAACGGCTCATAAATTTATCGAAGCACGAACTTGACTTCGCAGACCTCCAGGAGGGCTTCGATTTTGAGAATGCGGTCGCATTCGAGGCTTCTGTGAGCGGTTCAGGACGGGTTCGCATCCGACTGATTGGAACTTTGTTTGGTACGCTTGTTGTCGCCTTGATCGTTTCACCAATCGGTCGCGAAGCAATCTCCGTGGTGAGTTTGCGCAAAGCCAGCCGAAAGGAGCGGACATGCCTGACGCTAGAAAAGCTAAGGAACAAGGGTTTGATTGGACCCCGGAAGACCTAGCGGCAGTGTCCGATAACCCGGAGTGGACGGCCGACGACTTCGCCAAGGCCAAACCAGCGCGCGAAGTTCTCGCGCCGGAGTTTCTAGCTGGCATCAAACGGTATCGCGGTCAGCGTGGTGAGCAAAAAGGCCCCACCAAGCAGCTGGTTTCGCTCAGGCTTGACCGAGATGTCGTCGAAAAATTCAAATCCGATGGCCCCGGTTGGCAGTCGCGCATTAACGAGGCGTTGCGGAAAACTCTCGCTGAGTGAAGCTGCCGCATCGTCATTGCGAGGCGCCGAAGGCGACGCGGCAATCCATCTTCGGGTGGTGGCCGTCAGATGGATTGCTTCGTCGCTGCGCTCCTCGCAATGACGAGGCTGAAGAAGGCGCCCGCTCTCAGATTCCCATCTCAGTGAAGACGTCCTGCGCCAGCTTGAAGGCGTGGTTGGCCGGGGGCACGCCGGCGTAGATCGCGCATTGCAGGATGATTTCCTTGAGTTCGTCCTTGGTCAGGCCGTTGTTGAAGGCGGCGCGGACGTGGAGCTTGAACTCCTCCCAGTTGCGGGTTGAAATCGTCGAGCTCAGCACGATCACCGAGCGCGTGCGGCGGTCGAGGCCGGGGCGCGACCAGATGTCGCCCCAGGCCGTGCGCGCGATAAAGTCCACCCAGTCCTGGTTGAAATCGGTCTTGCCCTTTTCGGATTTGTCGACCCAGGCGTCGCCCAGCACCTCGCGGCGCACCTTCATGCCCTGTTCGTAGCGGATCTTGTCGTCCATGGCCTGCGCTCCCTGGCTTAGTTCGCTGCGGTGAGAAATTTCAGAACGGCGGCAGTAAAAGCCTCGGGCTGCTCGACATTTGACAGATGTGCGGCCTCCAGCTCGACATATTGCGCGCCGGGGATGGAGGCCGCGATCTCGCGTCCGAGGACGGCGGGCGTCGCCGGATCGCGTGACCCGGCGATGACCAGCGTCGGGCGACGTGCCAGGCGCAATGTTTCGCGCTGGTCCATGTCGCGCACGGCGGCGCAGGCTGCGACATAGCCCGTTGCGGGCGTGGTGCGCAGCATGTCGGTGATCCGTGCCACGGCGGCGGGCGCGCGCTGCTGGAATTCCGGCGTGAACCAGCGGTCGACGACGGTCTGGGCCACCGCCTCCATGCCCTGCTTCTGCACGGTGACGATGCGGGTGTTATAGGGACGCGGGTCGGGCACGGCGGACGAGGTGTTGGCGAGCACGGCGCGCTCGATGCGCTCCGGCGCATGGGCCAGCAGCCATTGACCAACCATTCCGCCCAGCGACAGGCCGAGCCAGTTCACCTTCGGCAGGGCGAGCGCATCCATAATGGCCAGCGCGTCGCGGCTGAGGCTGGCGATGGAATAGGGGCCGGCATCGGCGACCGAGCCGCCATGGCCGCGGGAATCGTAGCGCACGACCCGGAAATATTGCGTGAGCTCCGGCATCTGCGGGTCCCACATGTGCAGGTTGGTGCCGAGCGAATTGGACAGCATCAGCGGCTGAGCATCCGCCGGCCCCTCGATTTCGATGCGAAACGCTCCGGTAGCGGTTTCCAGCTGGCCCATGCTCTTGCTCCTCCCGCTCGCGGGCTTTAACACCTGATGTCAGCGCGCGACAAAGCGCATAGCCTCAAGGGCGCGAGAGCGCAACCGGAGGCGGAGCAAGGCCTGCGCAGTCAAGAAACCGGAGAAGAATGCATGGCGATGACAATGAAAGGGGAGGTTGCCCTTCCCGCTGACAAGGAAACCGTCTGGGCGAAGCTCAATGACCCGGAAATCCTGAAGGCTTGCATTCCCGGCTGCCAGACACTCGACAAGACCGGCGAGAACGGCTTCACCGCTGTTGTGAAGCTGAAGGTCGGCCCGGTCGGCGCGACCTTCAAGGGCTCGGTCGAACTCACCGATCTCGATCCGCCGAACGGCTATCGCATTTCCGGCCAGGGCGAGGGTGGTGTCGCCGGCTTCGCCAAGGGCGGCGCGACAGTGCGCCTGCTCGATCCGGCTGAGGGCGAGACGGGCTGCATCCTGTCCTATGACGTCGAAGCCAATGTCGGCGGCAAGATCGCCCAGCTCGGCGCGCGCCTCATCGACGGCGTCGCCAAGAAGACAGCTGATCAGTTCTTCACCGCCTTCGCCAATGCGGTGAAGGCAGGCTGACCTTGCAGGAGGCGGGGCCTCTTCACCGAGAGTGTGAGGAGGCCTCGGCTTGACCGGTGCCGCGCGGTCGGTTCAAATCGCGGCAATCAACAGGGGATCTGCTGACAATCGTCGGGCAGGGCTCGCTCGCGTATATTGAGAGGGAACAACATGGCCACCATATCCATGTCAGTGAACGGCAAGCTCGTCAGCCGCGATATCGATTCGCGCACTTTGCTTGTCGATTTCTTGCGCGAGGATCTGCGCCTCACCGGCACGCATGTCGGCTGCGACACCACGCAATGTGGCTGCTGCACCGTGCATGTCGAGGGCAAGGCGATGAAGAGCTGCACGCTGCTCGCCATCGGGCTTGAAGGGGCCCAGATCACCACGATCGAGGGCCTCGCCAAGGGCCAGGAGCTGCATCCGATGCAGGCCGCCTTCCGTGAGCATCATGGTCTGCAGTGCGGCTTCTGCACGCCGGGCATGATCATGGCGGCGGTCGACATGGTCAACCGCAAGGGCAACGACCTCGACGACAAGACCATCCGCGAGGAGCTCGAGGGGAATATCTGCCGTTGCACGGGGTATCACAATATCGTCAAGGCCATCCATTCTGGTGCCGAGGCCATGGGCGCGGGTAAATAAGCGGGCACCGCAATATGTTATGAAGCCAGGCAAGAC
>CAIWVR010000181.1 GCA_903916165.1 uncultured Hyphomicrobiales bacterium
GGTGACCCATCTGGCCGTTGACGGTCGCGGCCTCGATTGTGCCAATCTTGCATTGATGCCCCAGCACCGTCGCGCGCGGTGCATCGTTCAGCGCGCTCATCACGGCCAGTAATTTTGCGATCGTCGGATGGCGCGCGCCCGCAAGCGCACAACCGGCCCAGTCGAGAAGGCCGCGCCGCGCCTGATGGACGGCGTCAGACGGCAGATCCTCATATGTCAGCCCGGCCAGAAAGGAGCCGAGCGAGCGGGTGAAGCCGAGGTCGAGTGGCGCCGCGCCGTAATCCGCCTGTGTTGCGATCTGCGTCATCATTGGGGTCGCATCACCTTTGGATCAGGGCATGAAGAGGCCGCCGCTGACATGAATGGTCTGGCCGGTCATGTAGCTGGCTTGCGGGCGGCAGATGTTGTGAATGATGTCGGCGACATCCTCCGGCACGCCCTCGCGCCCGACCGGCGGCGCGCCTTCAATTCCCTTGCCGGCCGTATGCGAGCGTTGCCCGCCGATCTTGCCCGGCACGACGCAATTGACGGTGACGCCATGAGCGGCGAATTCGCTGGCCAGACCGCGGGTCAGGCCGACAAGGCCCGATTTTGCTGTCACGACATGCGCACGCCCCGCCGCGCCCAGATGCGCGCTGACGCCGCCGATATTGACGATGCGCCCGTATTTTTGCCGCACCATGGCTGGCAGGACCGCCCGTGCGCACAGAAAGGCACCATCGAGGATAGGCCCGGTGACAGCGCGCCATTGCGCCAGGGTCATGTCTGTAAAAGCAACTTCGCCCCGCACGGCTGCATTGTTGACGAGAATGTCGATGCGGCCCGTTTCGGCGAGCACGCGCTCAGCCATGGCGGTCACGGCAGCCTCGTCCGAGACATCGGCGAGGTGGACGAAAGCCCGTCCACCGGCCGCCTTGATCTCGGCGACGGTTGCTTCAGCTTCATCTTTCGAGCGCAGCGCGTTGACGACGACAGTCGCGCCGTCCCTGGCCAGCGCCATGGCGATGGCCTTGCCGATCCTGCGCACGCCACCCGTGACAATGGCGACCTGTCCCTCAAGGGAGAGCATACCCTGCATGTGTCCTCCGCGGTCGTGCCCTTGAGGCTGCCGGTTGACCCGGCTAGCATGCTGCGCGACGCAAACTTGACTCCTATAGCCAGAAATTTGAAATCCACCAAACAAGACCCGGGGGCCATTCACCCCGAAAAAACGGCAGGGACGGAAGCAATGGGCGGCGCCAGCGATACTCCGATCTCCGACATCACCCGCGTTCTTGCAGCTTATATTTCCGGTGCACCCCGTCGCGAATTGCCCGCCGCCGTGAGCGAGAAAACGCGCTTTCACATTCTCGACACCTTGGCCGCGATCCTCTCGGGCTCGCGTCTGCGCGCAGGGATGCTGGCCACGAAATATGTGGCGCCTCTGGATGGCGCGGGGGTGGCGACAGTGATCGGTTCGGCGTTGCGCGTGCCGCCCGAGAGCGCAGCCCTGGCCAACGGCATGGCGGGGCATGGCGATGAAACCGACGATTCGCATCTTGAAGGTCGGTTTCATCCGGGCTGCGGAATTCTGCCCGCCGCGCTCGCCATCGCCGAAGTCCAGAATGCCAGTGGTGCGGATTTCGTGCGCGCGATCGCCCTGGGCTACGATATTGGCGCGCGTCTGACCCTGTCGCTCGGCCTGCTGCGGCCTGACGCCTCAAAGCATTCCACCCACTCGCTTGCGCCCGCCTTTGGTGCTGCGGCAGCCGGCGCAGCCCTGTTTCGCCTGTCGGAAGAGCAGACACGCCACGTCCTGTCCTATGCCGCGCAGCAGGCGTCCGGAATTCCGTTTTGGCAGCGCGACACGCATCATGTCGAGAAGGCATTCGACTTCGGCGGCATGGCCGCTCGAAATGGGGTCGCCTCTGCTGCAATGGTCGCCGCCGGCTTTACGGCTGTGGATGATCCGCTCTCGGGGCGGCACAATCTGTTCACGGCGTTCGGCGAAGAGGCGAGGCCCGACTTGCTGATCGAAGATCTCGGCGTGCGTCATGAAATCATGCGCGCCTCGATCAAGAAATGGTGCGTTGGCTCGCCCATTCAGGCCATTCTCGACGCCACGACGGCGCTGGTCGCCGAGCATGGCCTCAAGGCCGGGGGCGTCCTTGGCGTCACGATCACCATGCCCGATGACAGGTTCCACATTGTCGACAACAGGACCATGCCCGATATTTGCGCGCAGCATCTTTGCGCGCTCGCCATCGCCGATGGCGGCATCACTTTCGAGAGCACGCATGACCACGCGCGCATGGAGGATCCTGCCATCCTCGCTTTGCGCGCCCGGATCACGCTCACGCCCGACGCCGAGCTGACGCGCGCGCGGCCTGCGCGACAGGCGATTGTCGAAATCCGCACCGCGACAGGCGTCGTCCGCCATCACGCGCGCGCCGTGCGGGGAACGCCGGACAATCCCATGACGGCGCAGGAAATCGAAGCCAAGGCGCTGGATCTGGTCACCCCGATCATCGGCGCTGAACGCGGCGGAAGGCTGGTCGATATCGTCCGCGATCTGGAAAACCTGCCGTCCATGCGCGACCTGCGCCCCTTGCTGATGGCATGA
>CAIWVR010000182.1 GCA_903916165.1 uncultured Hyphomicrobiales bacterium
CGACCTCGCGTTCGCGCGCCGCGTCCTCCCGGGACTGGTGATGTCTAATGCAGCAAGCTGGCTTGCGGCCGTGCCTGCGCTGACGGCTTGAGGCGTGCCCCACGTTTCAAGCGGTTGGTGTGTTCCAGCCCTCGGGTTGATCTCTGTCAAGGCAACACCCCGGTGATGCAGCATGATGTGAAAACATAACAGGAGGGCAGGTCCATGATCCAAGGTATAAGCAGTCTCTTCGCCATCGCTGCCAATTCTGTTGCGGACGAGACCCGCTCGTCCGCGCTGCCTTACGCCATATCCTTCGCCGCCACCGTCGGCGCGCATCTCACGGCGCATTCGGTCGCCATCCGGCTTGTCCTCCCCAGCGCGGCCGGCAGCAGCACGATCGCCGGGCTTGTTGCGGCAGAAAACGATCGCCTGGCACGGCTCGCGAACGAACGGTCGCTTGCGTTGCGTGCGGATGCAGAGGCCGCGGGTGTCGCCTGCACGGCGGGAAGCCATCTTGCTTCGTTTGGCGACGTGATGGAGGATGTCGTCCGTCAGTCACGTGTTCACGACCTGACCGTCGTCGACGCCAGTGGCGACGTGCTCGAAGCATCGCGCAGTCTTGCCGAGAGCGCTCTTTTCGAGGGTGGCCGTCCCGTGCTGGTGGTTCCTCGGGGGTGTGAAACGTTTCGTTGCCGCCGTGTGATTGTCGCCTGGGATGGCAGCGCCATGGCGAGCCGTGCTGTCGCCGGCGCCCTTCCCCTGCTGCGCGCCGCCGATGAGGTCGAGGTGCTTTCGGTCGCCGGAGAAAAAGATCTGTCCCGCGCCGTTCCGGGCGTGGACCTCGCGAGGCATCTCGCGCACCATCATGTCCATGTGAGCTTGAAGGAGCTGAATACGGCGGGACGTACGGTCGGCGACATTCTGCGCGACCAGGCAAGCATTCTGGATGCCGATCTCGTCGTCATGGGGGCTTTCAAACATTCGCGCCTGCGCCAGTGGGTGCTGGGCGGTGTCACATCGTCCATGCTGGCCGAGACTTCGACGTCGCTTCTCATGAGCCATTGAGTCGCGCGTTCCACGCGTGCATTGGCGCCCGCCAGCCGAAGAGGACTGCCAGACTTTGCCACAAGACAGCGCCAACGACGGGCTTCGTCGCACTCTTTCTCTCTGGCAGGTCGTGCTCTACGGGCTGGGCGTGACGATCGGGGCGGGGATTTACGTCCTCGTGGGGCTGGCCGCCGACAGGAGCGGGATGCACGCGCCCCTGGCCTTTGTCGCGGCGGCGGTGCTCCTGTCATTTACCGCCGCGAGCCTGGCCGAACTTGGAACGCGCATGCCGGTGTCGGCCAGCGAGGCGGCTTATGTTGAAGCGGGCTTTTCGCGGAAATGGCTGACGTTGTGCGTCGGTTTGATCGTGGTTGGCACGGCGATGATTTCAGCAGCAACGGTCAGTGTCGGTGCTGCGGGATATGTCGCCGTTTTCATTCAAGCCCCGGCGCCCGTTCTGATCACCCTCGTCGTGATGGGCATGGGTCTCATCGCTTCGCTGACGACGGTGCAATCCGTGACGCTGGCGGGCCTCATGACCCTCGTCGAAATCGGTGGCCTGCTCGCCATTCTGACCGCGGGATCGTTGCAGCCGGACGCTCTCCTGCAGGCCCTGCCCAAAATCCTGCCGGGCTTTGCCATGGATGCGTGGACAGGCATTCTCGGTGCCTCGCTGCTGGCTGTCTTTGCCTTTATCGGTTTCGAACATGTGGTGAACATTGCCGAAGAAATCCGGACTCCGAAACAAGTGCTTCCGCGTGCCATTTTTCTGACGCTCGGCGTCACGACCCTGCTCTATGCCGCCGTCGTCTTCGTTGCAATTGCAGCGGTTCCACCCGCCGAACTCGCCCTGTCGGGCGCGCCGCTCGCCCTTGCCTATGAGCGGCTGACAGGCCATGCGCTGGGCACGATGAGCGCGATTGCCGTCATCGCGACCCTCAACGGCATTGTCGTCCACATGATCATGATTTCGCGTGTGCTCTATGGCCTGTCGCGCAGCGGGGACCTGCCCGGGGGCCTGGCCCGTCTCGATCCGCGAACACAAACACCCCTGCGCGCGACCTTGCTTGCCGTCGGCGCCATCTTGACCCTGGCACTGATCTTCCCGATAGAGCAGCTGGCCCAATTCACCGCGCAGGGCACGCTGGTGATTTTCGTGATCCTCAATGCGGCGCTCATCCAGATCAAGAGGCGCGAGGTCACACCGCCCGGGGACATTTTCCTGACCCCGATGTGGACACCCTATGCCGGGCTTGTTGCCAATATTTTCCTGCTGGTGACATCCATCATCACGCGGGCCTGAGGGCATGGCAGGTCGCGGATGGTTCGGGCGTGAGGCGGCCTTTTGCCGGAGCGATGTGCCGCGCGCAAGCTGCGGGCAAAGGATTGCAGCCCGCAGGGAGATGTTTTGGGTATCTGCTTCATCACCCAACGCTTATTGCTAAATTAAAAAAAAGTGCTGTATCCCTTCAACATCAATAAGCATGGAGACTTGGACATGAATCTGAAATTGATGTTCGCCGCTTTGAGCATGGGCCTCTTGGCGAGCACGGCAGCGCCGGCCCAGGAGGCTGGGTCCGTTGTTGTGAAGACCATTGTCAAGACGCTGAAGAATGATGCCGGACAGATCATCGCCTTTCCCCGCGGGCCTCTCGAGCTGACTGTTTCATCCTATGACATTCCGGTTGGCGCGCGCCTGCCCGTGCACAAGCACAAGGGCCAGCGTTATGCCTATGTGGTGCAGGGGGACCTGCGTGTCGCGCAGATCGGTGGTGCGTCGCGCCTTTATCATGCGGGTGAGTTTGTGGTCGAAAGCGTCAACCGCTGGCATTTCGGCGAGACCGTCGGCACGACGCCGGTGAAGCTTGTCGTGATCGATCAATTGCCGCGCGGTGCCACATCGACTTTCCTACAGGCGCAGCACCGGCACTAGTTGTCTCCCACCAGGATAGGGGACGCTTGCATCACGGATGGGGCTCTGGCGGCTGATGAATCTCGTAAATAGATATGTGGAGAGTTAGCATCACCGTCGCGCTGTCACATGCTGCGCCTGCAAAGCCGCTCCATGGGTGCATGCCCCTTTTCAGTAGCCCCACGCCATAAGCTCAGGCAAGGGACCGTGCCGGAGGGCAATCGGGCGTTTGCGTAACACGTGTTGACAAGTTGGCGCGGCGAACTGACACTTGATCCAGAGGCTGCAAGCTCACACCGCGCGCGCCCGGAAAGCCGGATCGGATCCATGACAGACATGTCGCCCGCCACTCCCAACGATCTCGCGGCTTGGTGGATGCCCTTCACGGCAAACCGGTCATTCAAGGCCGCGCCGCGTCTCATCACACGCGCCAAGGATATGCATTATGTCACCGCTGACGGTCGCAAGATCATCGACAGCGTCGCGGGCCTTTGGTGCTGCAACGCCGGCCATCAACGCGATGCCATTGTCGCGGCGATCCGCGAGCAGGCCGGCGAACTCGATTACGCGCCACCTTTCCAATTCGGACATCCAAAGGCGTTCCGACTCGCAACAAAAATTGCTGATCTTGCGCCGGGCGATCTCGACCATGTCTTTTTCGTCAATTCCGGATCTGAGGCGGTCGACACGGCTCTGAAGATCGCGCTCGCCTATCAAAATATTTCAGGGCAGGGCGGACGACAGCGTCTCATCGGGCGCGAGCGCGGCTATCACGGGGTCGGCTTTGGCGGCATTTCGGTAGGCGGCATTGTCTCTAACCGCAAGATGTTCGGGCTGCTTCTGAACGGGGTGGATCATCTGCCGCATACGTATAATCGCGAGAAACAGGCCTTCACGCGTGGCGAACCGGATTGGGGCGCGCATCTGGCCGATGAACTCGAGCGGATTGTCGCCCTGCATGATCCTTCAACAATCGCAGCCGTGATCGTCGAGCCGATGGCCGGTTCGACCGGCGTCCTGCCGCCGCCCAAGGGCTATCTGCAGAAGCTGCGCGCGATCTGCGATAAATATGGACTTTTGCTGATTTTCGATGAGGTCATTTCGGGCTTCGGCCGTCTCGGTTTTGCTTTCGCTGCCGAACGATATGGCGTCACGCCCGACATCATCTGCTTTGCCAAGGGCGTGACCTCCGGAACCGTGCCGATGGGTGGCGTGATCGTTCGCAAGCACATTCATGATGCCTTCATGCGCGGCCCGGAACATATGATCGAGCTGTTTCATGGCTACACCTATTCGGCGCATCCACTCGCCTGCGCCGCAGGGCTCGCCACGCTCGATCTCTACGCGCGCGAACATTTGTTTGAGCGGGCTCGCGACCTCGAGCCGAAGTTCGGCGATGCTTTCCATGCGCTTCGCGACTCTCCCAACGTGCTCGACATCCGCACGATCGGCCTTGTCGCGGCAATTGACCTCGCGCCCATCGAGGGAAGTCCCGGCTTGCGCGGCATGCGGGCGGTGGAAAAAGCGTTTTACGAGGCGGATTTGCTGACGCGCGTCGCCGGCGACACGCTGGTTGTCACGCCTCCCCTGATCGTCACCGAGGCGCAGATTGACGAGATTGCTGCTAAAGTGGCGCGGGTGATCAGGCTTGTTGAATAAGGAGACGAGCATGGGGTGGGACTTCTCGAAATTCGAATATGCGTCGGCGATCGTCGGCGTCCTCATTTGCTCTTGCGTCCCGGTGTTTGGCCAATCCGCACCTCGGCCCGCCAAGGACATGATCATCATCACGAGCAGCCCACCCGGGGGTGGTTATGACGCCTACTCGCGTCTGCTTGGTCGCTACCTCCAGAAACATTTGCCGGGAAATCCCAATATTAACGTCAACAACATGCCCGGCGGCGCGGGCATTCGGGCTGCGAATTATCTCTATAATATCTCGCCGAAAGATGGCACGACGATTGCGCTGCTCGATCGTGCAGTGGCGACTGCGCCCCTCTTGTACGGCGAGGAATCGAAGGCGCAATTTGATGCGACGAAGTTTAGCTGGATCGGCAGCGTCATGCGCGAGACCGGGATGGTGGCTGTGTCCACCAGGGAAACAGCAAAAACGATAGCAGATGCGACACGGATTGATGTCATTGTCGGGTCGACCGGCCCCGAACAGGACACATCCATGTACCCGCGGTTGCTGAACGAATTGATCGGCACAAGATTCAAGATTGTATATGGCTATCACGGACAGCCCGAGATCTTCCATGCGATCGAGAGGAACGAGTTGGAAGGTTTGTTTATGAGTGGCTGGTCAGGAAACGGACGCGCCTATGTTCGTGACCGGATGAGCCGTAAAGAGATGCGTCTCTTGCTACAGATCAGCGCGAATCCTGATCCGATGCATCCCGACGTGCCGACGATTCTCGATGTGGTGACCAAGCCAGCAGATCGCATCGTCGTCGAATTGCTGCTCTCGCGCTTGTCGCTTGGTCGTCCTTTCATGGCCCCCCCGGGCATTCCCGCCCAAAGGCTTGCGGAATTGCGAGAGGGGTTTCGTGCCGCGCTCCAGGACGCAGACTTGCTCGCGGAGGCCGCCAATATGCGCCTCGCGATCGATCCGATCTGGGGCGCGGAAGCACAAACCATGATCGAGGATGTTTATCGCGCTGACCCTGCCGTCATTGCCCGCGTCCGCAACGTGATCCGGCTTTCGCAGTGAACCAGTCTATGCCATTCTGGAGCATATAGTCGGCGATCTCACACCGGCTCGCGAACCAGATGTCATTGTCGTGCTGCCTGCAAGAGGCGACCATTTCTATAGGCTTGCGCAATGTAAGGGCGGCCTCCGAGCTCCGCATGTACCAGTGCATCGAGGCGTCCAGGTCGGCCACGCCGCGCTTTTTCAGGCACATAATCGAAAGAATTATGGAAGGTATCAAAAGCCTCCTGAAGGCTGACAGCGACGCGATGTGGTGTTGACCTTTGCGGCGGAGGATAAGCTCGTCCTCGCCGATGATTGAAAATGGGAGTGGGACATGACGACAAAGATCTCGGTAACTCCGCCATCGCATATTTCGCGGGACACGATTGTGGCGCGTTCGAAGGCAGTCCTCGAGCGGCCTGATAGTCCCATCAATGAGACGGAAGACATTTTCCGCATTGAAGCGCTTGGCCTCGAATGGGATATGGGCCTCCAGGTCTACGAGCCTGTGGACACGTCCAAGATCGCGCGCGGCGCGGATGGCAAGAAGATCGGAGTTTTTGTCCTGCACGGCGGTTCAGGAGATTTCAAATCTATGGCCGACATGTGCCGGACTTTTGCGAAAAAGTTCGGCTGCAAGGCGGTCGGCATGACATTTCCGGGTCGCCTGTATCTCGATGATCCCTCGCGCGACTGGCCGGGCGACACGATTGTGTCAGCAACAAAAGTACGCACGCCGATCTGGAAGAGGGGTGAGCACATCACGCCCGATCAATATGAGGTTGTCAGCGACACCACAATGCGGATGCGCTACGGCACACGCACTGTGGCGCGGGCCAAACCCGGTACGATTTTCTACGACCGCATGGCGGCGTGGCCGGTCGCCTTCGAGCAGGGCATGAAGGATGCAATGCGCCGTCATTTTCCGGAGGGGGAATATTCGATCTATTCGACGGGCCATTCCACGGGTGGTCCGATCACCTTCATGATGAGCCAGCGCGTCCCCAATATTGCCGGCGTACTCGCCGTCGAGAATTCGCCCTTCGGCTTCATCCAGGAAGAGCAGCACAATTGGTCAGGCGCGCTGGGCAAGATCGAAGGTTTCGAGCGCGTCACGACAAAGAAGGCACCGCGCAATGATCCGTTCAACGAACTCTACATTCGCACCTGGCGTGATCGTGCGCGTTATGCGGGGCCGGAGGCGCTTGGCCAGGAGGGAGGGGCCGCGCTGATGCGACTGCCCTGGCTGATGGAGGAGATCCTTGACTGGTGGGACAAGACCAAGGCTCGTCCGCAATTCAAGGCGGAATATATTATCACGCACAATATAGCCTCATCGCTGGAAGCGGCGGCGCGCGCAGTTGCAGCGCGTCTCAAACTGGGCGAGCCTGAGACGGCTGACCTCGTCGCGCATTATCTGGGATTTCCCTACCCGCTCACGGGGGATGGCGTGAAGCCTGTCCCTCCTGTGCTTTTTGTCATTTCCAAAGACAGCCGGGATCACAGCCGTGACGTCTATGAGGAGGTCGTGCTGCCGATGTTTCGCGAGCAGATCACGCCGGCCCCCAAAGTGCATCTCACGCAATTTGGAGCTGGCGTTCACACCTATAACAAGCCCGAGGCAGACCTGCCCATGGGCATCGTGCCGCCCGTCGCGGAGTTCTATTTCAATGCCATCTGCGACGGCTTCTTCTTGACCGGGAGCCCGCAATGAAAAGCGACGTGAAGGAAATGCCCGGCTGGTCGCCCGATGCTACATGGAGCCGCGAGCGGGTCATCGCCGCCTCTGATGCAGTGCTCGCGCTGAAGGCCGGCGACGTCGCCGAGCGCGAGGACATTTTCCGCATTGCCGCCCTCGCCCTTGAATGGGACATCGGCGTCAGGGTCTATGAACCACAGCCAGCATCGCGCATCACGCGGGGTGCGGATGGCAAGCGCGTCGGCATTTTCCTGCTGCATGGAGGCGCGGGCGATTACAAGTCGATGGACCGCTTTGCCCGTCTTTTTGCTGAGAAATTCGCATTCAAGGTCGTCACCATGACGTTCCCGGGGCGGCTTTATCTGGATGATCCCGAACGCGACTGGCCGGACGACACCATCCATGCGGATGGCTCGGTCCGGACGCCGATCTGGGTTGCCGGCGAACATGTCACGCGCGACCAGTACGAGATCGTGCGCGACACGTCGAAGCGCATGAAATACGGCACCCGAACCCATGCGCGCGCAAAGCCCGGAACACGCTTCTATGACCGGATGGCATCATGGCCCGTTGCATTCGAGGAAGGCATGAAAGAGGCTTGCCGCAGGCACTTTCCCGCAGATAGTTTTTCCATCTATGTGCATGGGCATTCCACCGGTGGCCCCTATGTGTCCATGCTGACGCAGCGCGTGCCCAATATTGCAGGCGTCATTGCCATCGAGAATTCTTCGTTCGGGTACATCAATGAGCGCAAGCATCAATGGGGCGGGCATGCCGGCAGGATCGCGGGCTAGGCGCCGGTTGCGGCCAAGAGCGCCGAATCCTGGCAGGATCCGTTCAATGATCTCTACATCCGCACCTGGCGCGATCTCGCGCG
>CAIWVR010000183.1 GCA_903916165.1 uncultured Hyphomicrobiales bacterium
CTGAAACCCACCATCATCACCTTCTCTGGCGGCGTCTCCGAATATATTTTCGAGACCGAATCGGAAGAATTCGGTGACATCGCCAAGCTGCTCGCCTCCTCGCTGCGCACCCAGCTTGCGGACCGCTCGACCATTCCGGTCGCAGACCCCGGCAACCGCATCCGCGCGACCGTGATCGGTGCCTCGCAATTCACCGTGCAGGTGAGCGGCAAGACGATCTACCTGCCGGTGAACCCGGAAGAGGTCCTGCCAGTGCACAACATACCCGTCGTGCAGGTCGGCATGGACCTGTCCGACGACATCCCGCAGGATGTCCTCACCAAGCGCATCAAGGACAAGATCGCGCAACTCGATCTGGAACCCTCGGCACGCCTCGCCATCGCCTTTCCCTGGCATGGCGACCCGGAATATTCGCGTCTCATCTCCGCGGCCAAGGCCATCAAGGCGGCGATCGCACCGGAGGGCAAGCGCACCAACATGCTCTGCCTGATGATCGACGGCGACGTCGGCCGCACCATGGGCCGGCTCCTGCAGGACGAGGCGGGCGTCGAGGGACCGGTTGTGTCCATCGATGGCGTGCAATTGCAGGAACTCGACTATGTCGACGTCGGCGAGTTGATCTCTCCGCCAGGCGTCGTGCCTGTGGTCATCAAATCGCTGCTGTTCTCTTAAAGAAAGCAAGACACCCGGCAGCCGCAGCACCGGCGCCGGGCCCACCATTTTCCGGGAGGAACCTATGTCTGACGAAAAGCCGCGCTATGGCGTCGATCCCTATCTCGAATGGATCGCCCGCGAGGGCATTGCCGTCACCGAACATTACGGCATCGACCTGTTTTCGGTCGAGACGAAGCCGTGGGCGCGCTATGGCGTAAAGGGTGCAGCTGTCCATCTGAAGGGACGCGGCGACTTCTCCAACATGTTCGTCTTCGACATCGGGCCGGGCCAGTCGACGCTGCCCCAGAAGCACCTTTACGAAGACGTGATCTACGTGCTCGAAGGCACCGGCTCGACGCAGATCGAATTCTCGGACGGCACCAAGCGATCCTTCGAATGGGGCCCGAAAAGCCTGTTCGCGATTCCGCTCAACGCCCGGCATCGCCACTTCAACGGCTCGGGCCGCGAGCGCGCGCTGCTGGTCTCGACGACCAACCTGCCGATGATCATGAATGTCTTCCACGACGAAGCCTTCGTGTTCGACACCGACCGCGACTTCATGTCCCGCGCCGGTAAGCTGGGCTATTTCTCCGGCGAGGGCGACCTCATCACCGTGCGCCCCGGCAACCACATGTGGGAGACGAATTTCGTTCCCGACCTCGCCGCCATCGAGCTGCAGAGCTGGGGTGATCGCGGGGCCGGCGGCACCAACATCATGTTCGTGCTGGCCGACGGCATCATGCACGCCCATATCTCTGAAATGCCGGTGGGCACCTACAAGAAGGGCCACAAGCATGGCCCATCCTTCCACGTCATGTGCGTCACCGGCCACGGCTATTCGCTGCTCTGGTATCCGCACGAGAAGGACATGATCCGCATCGACTGGAAACATGGCACCGTGTTTCCGCCCGCCGACCAGCAGTTCCACCAGCATTTCAACACGTCGCAGGCGCCCGCGCGCTATCTCGCGACCGCTGTGGGCGGCCTGCGTTACCCGACCATGCTCGGCCAGCGCCGCTCGCTGCTCGGCGTCAATGGTGAAAAGGGCGCGGTGTCGCTGTCGATCAAGGAAGGCGGCGACCAGATCGAATATGAAGATCAGGATCCGCGCATCCATCGCGAATGGCTGCAAGAGATGCACAAGAACGGCGTGATGCCGAAGATGGACAAGTTCAACGTCCCTGTTTGATGTTTTCGTCCGTTGAGCGATGTCGGCTCTTCGAGCCGACATCGTCATTGCGAGCGAAGCGAAGCAATGACAGCGAGGTTGCGCTCCCCGTTCCGACGTCTACACTCCCAACCTCGCGACCGGCGCAAAGACCGGGGCGACACAGGGAGGACGATATGGGCTTTTCAAGCTGGCGCGGCACGCTGGGCATGGTGCATCCGACATTGCGCCCGGGCTCGACGGAAGAATTCATCCGGCTCGCGCCCGAAGGCATCGGCGTCATTCCGATGTTCCTCAACATCAGCCGCGGCACGCGCGATGAATTCGAAAAAGTCTTCGCCGCCTACGAGGGCCAGATCAAGGTCTGCGCCGAGGCCGGCTGCGATCTCATCCATCCGTCCGGCGCGCCGCCCTTCATGGTGCAGGGGCTGAAGCGCGAGGCCGAGATCGTGAAAGGCTGGGAAGAGAAGTTCGGCGTGCCGATCTTCACCTCCGGCCAGAACCACATCACCGCCATGCGGGCGCTGGGTGCCAAGACCATTGTCGGCGCAACCTATTTCCCCGGCGACATCAACACGACCTTCGCGCGCTATTTCCAGGACGCGGGCTTTGACGTGCGCTGCATGGAGGGCATCGACGTGCCCTTCGACCGCGCGCAGGAATTGTCGGGCGAACAGGTCTACGGCCATATCAAGAAGGCCTTCCTGCGCTCGGGCGGCGGCGACGTGATCTACATGCTGGGCTCGGGCTGGCGTGTGCTCAACATCGTCCACATGCTCGAACAGGATCTCGGCGTGCCGGTCATTCATCCGGTGCCCGCACGGGTCTGGGAGGTCCAGCGTCGCCTGCACATCAACGAGCCCAAGAAGGGCTATGGTGTGCTGCTCGAAACCATGCCGCAGCTTCCAAAATGACACGCCAGAGAGGAGAGAACGCCATGCAACGCAGGCAGATTTTGCAATCCCTCGGTGCTTTGGGTGCAGTAGCCCTGGCTCCGCCCGCATTCGCGCAGGACAGCGTCGAGAGTTTTTACCGCGGCCGCACCATCATGCTGACGGTGCCGACGTCACCCGGCGGCATCAATGATATTTCCGGCCGCCTCGTCGGTCGCCATCTCGGGCGGTTCCTGCCCGGCAATCCGAATGTCGTCGTGCAGAATGTGCCTGGCGGCGGCGGACTTGTGGCCGCCAACAAGCTTTACAACACGTCGGAACGCGACGGCACCGTGCTCGCGATCATCCAGCGCGGCACGATGCAGCTGCAGATCCAGGGCAATCCCAACGCCAAATTTGATCCGAAGGCGTTTACCTGGCTCGGCTCGCTGTCGTCGTTTGCGGACGACGGCTATCTGCTGCTCGTCAACGACAGCCACCCGGCCAGATCGGCTGCAGATCTACGCAAGTCAGGTCAGGTGGTGAAGCTCGGCGGCGACCAGCCGGGTTCGACCAACCTTACCTTCGCACTGCTTGCGAAAACGGTACTCGGGCTCAACATCGACGTGGTGCGTGGCTATCCTGGTGCCGCACCCATGTTCCTCGCCATGGAGCGCGGCGAGCTCGATGGCCAGGTGATCGGCTATAATTCGGTGCACCTGATCCAAAGGCTGCATTACTGTAACCTGTAGTATTAGC
>CAIWVR010000184.1 GCA_903916165.1 uncultured Hyphomicrobiales bacterium
ATTGCCGATGACTGAAATCTTGCCCTCGCGCACAATGCCCGACGGCAGCAGAGACAGCTTGTAGACCTTGCCGTCGATGACGAGCGTATGGCCGGCATTATGGCCGCCCTGGAAGCGAACGACGACATCCGCCTCGATCGACAGCCAGTCGACAATCTTGCCCTTACCCTCATCGCCCCACTGGGCACCGACGACAACCACATTCGCCATGACTGATTTCGCTCTTAGGTCCGCGCACAAGCGCCGCGCGGTCGATCCCGCGCACAAGCAAAAACCCCGGCACAAAGGCCGGGGCTCATTGCCTGATTGGATTACCCAATCGCGCCGCCGGAGGCAAGGCAAAGGAATCGCGCCACCGCCTGAAGCTGTCGGGATCGGGGCCGTGCTCGCGGCTTGAGCCTCGAAATCGTGGACGTGTCGCCCAAGGAGCGGCATCTTGCCCCCGCCTTTGCTATTCCGCGTCTTCATCAAGCAAGGCTGCGTAATCTCGCCCGCCATAGAATATCCGCCCGATCCGCACCAGCTCGGGCGTGACCGTGAAGGCCACCACCACGCGCCTCTCAAAATGAGCCAGCCTCAACCCCGGGCGAATGTCATCGCGCGCCACGCCGCGTTGGGGGAAAGGCTCCAGCCCCTCGCAAAAGCTGCGGATGCGGCGCACATAGCCGATCGCCACCTCGGGGCCACCATTGGCGTCCCTGATATAAGCTTAGAGAGCGGCAAGGTCGCGCTCGGCGGCAGGGCGAAAAACAACTTTACGTGCCATCCGAGCGGGCGGCCTTGTCGGCGCTGAACTGCTGTTCAAGCCTGGCGAAGACCTTTTCGGCAGGCACGTCGGGCGCGGGATCGTCGAAAGCGTCATTGATCTCGCGGGCCAGTCGGGCGGCACGCTCGGCGCGGCTCAGCTCGAAATCTTCCAGCATCCGCAAGCCCGCGCGGACCACCTCGCTGGCGTTCTGAAACCGTCCATCCGCCACCTGGCGGCTGACAAACGCCTCAAAATGGTCTCCAAGGCTGACATTCGGCATGGGCGTGCTCCTTTCCATCATGATTCAAGCGCGCACTTATGATGTCAATAGATAGCGTTTTCCTGACATGCCTTCCGGATTGGCCTTCCGGATTGCCCTGCACCTACGACATGCCGGCTCGGCGCTGGCTCTGGCCCGCAAAAGTCCCGCGCGCTTGCCAAACCCCGCGCATTTGGGCACTTCGGAGAGTCAAATCCGGAGCCATGCCCTTGTCCGATGCCGAAACGACGATGCCAGCCCCCGGCCAGCGCACAGCCTGGACCCTCCTGCTCCTGACCGTGATCTTCTGGGGCGGCAATGTCGTCGCCTCGCGATCTGCCGTGGGCGAGGTGTCGCCGATGGCGCTGGTGACCATCCGCTGGGGCATTGTCACGCTTGTCATGCTCGCGGTCTGCTGGCGCGACTGCATCCGCGACTGGCCAGTCCTGCGTGTCCACTGGCTGCCCATCCTGCTGATGGGCTTCTTCGGCTTCACGGTCTACCAGGCGCTTTATTTCGGGGCGGCCCACGCCACCAGCGGCGTGCATCTCGCCATCCTGCAGGGCGTGGCACCCGCCTTCATCCTGGCCGGCGCATGGATCTTTTACGGCACGCCGATCGGCCTCGTGCGCGCCCTGGGCCTTGGCCTGACCATGCTGGCGGTCGCCGTCGTCGCCACCCATGGCGAGCCACAGCACATCATCGGCATGGAGCTCAACATCGGCGACATCGCCATGCTCGTGGCCTCCTTTTTCTACGCGGCCTATGCGGTGGCGCTGCGCGGGCGCCCGCCCGTCTCGGCGCTGGTCTTTTTCACCGCCTTGTCCGCCATCGCGGCGATCACCTCGACGCCGCTGCTCGCCGTGGAAATGTGGCTGGGACACGCGCAATGGCCGACGATGAAGGGCTGGATCGTGATGAGCTATATCATCGTGTTTCCGTCGCTGCTGGCGCAGGTCTTTTTCATCCGCGCCGTCGCGATGATCGGCCCCGGACGCGCGAGCCTGTTCTATAATCTGGTCCCGGTGCTGGGTGCCATCATGGCGGTGACGCTGCTGGGCGAGCCCTTCGCCCCCTACCACGCAACCGGCCTCGCGCTGGCGCTCGGCGGCGTGCTGATCGCGGAGATTTTTGGCGGGCGGACGCTTTGAAATCAGGCAGCCTGAGCAGGAGCGGCTGTCTTCGCAGGCGAGATACTTATCGAAACCTCAGCCCCCGGCTCAAGTTTTCCAAGCAGCAGAATGAGCCTGTCGAGCGTGAACCGGCGCAACTGCGTGTTGCGAATGCGCGAAAATTCCGAATGTGAAACGCCTGTCAGTTTCTCCGCTTCGCGCGTCGACAATCCACGTTCATCCAGAATGCAAATGATTCGCCCAGCAATAATGGCGCGCGCCTGCGATAGGCCTGCGTCAGGGAGACCAAGATCGGCATAAACATTTCCACTGCCGCGGATGAATTCATCTTCGTTCATCGTAAGGCTTCCTTCAGTCGTTTCAATCTTTCGCGCACGACATCCATTTCGGCCTTCGGCGTCGCGATGCCGGATTTCGACGTCTTCTGAAAGACGTGCAACACCCAGACGTCCTCACCGATCTGCACGGCGTAGATCGCGCGAAAGGCGTCTCCACGCTTTTGCATGGCGACTTCGAACACACCGGCTCCAAAGCCGTTCAGCGGTTATGCCTTGCCGGACTTGCCGCCTTCGGCTGCGACGCTGAGCGCGTCGAGCATGTCGCCCTGCAAGTCGGCCGGAAACGTTTCAAAGGCTTTCCGAGCCGCTCGGAACCAAGAAATCGATCTCACGCAATGTCTCGCCCGGTGGAAAATTTGTGAACGCGATATTTGGGTCGAGAAGCTCTGCCGGAGGTAACGGGGCAGCGCTAAGGTACATCTCGTTTTCAAGAATGGAAGGTTAGCTCTTGGTCGGCAATCCAGAAGCCTCACGTCGGGCCTCTGGCTTGCTTCGGCTTACGCTCGCAATGACGATTGATCTCGGACTTCGCTGCAAGCGATCGCCCGATTACCCGGTCAGCATGATGTCCGGCACTTTCACACAAGTTCGACTCGCAGACGACGACCGACCGCTTTGGCGGCGCGTTGTAGCGTGTCCAAGGTCACCCCCGCATGATCGGGGTCGAGCAAACGATCGAGTTGCGCACGGCTCGTTTGAAGTCGCTCGGCCATGATGGTCTTTGTGATGCCGAGACGTTTCATCTCAGCCGCGATCTGTTCAGCAATCACGCCCTTGATCGCGGCTGCCGTGACATCTTCCAGAATGCCTTCTTCCTCAAGCCAGCTTTCGAAAGTTGAACCGAGGGAAGCTTTTCGTACGCTGCTCATTTCAAATCTCTCCACCGCTCACGTGCCAGCCGGAGTTCCGCATCCGGCGCAGCCTGAGATTTCTTGAAAAACGCATGCAGCGCCACGAGCACGCCACCTGCGAACCCGAACAGGATCCGGACTTCCCGTCGACCAGGGAGTGACGTGCGCACTTCCCAAAGCCCCTCCCCGAGAGACCGGCAGAGCGGCAGCCCGACAGGCCAACGGTATTGAACTTTGGCGATGTCGCGACCGACGATCTTCTTGTCGTCGACGTCAAGCGCGCGCAGCCAATCCCGAACAGGCTCTCTACCGCCCGGAGACCGCCAGAACAGAAGCGGGAGTGGCGTAAGTTCAAGCGCCATGAGAGTACCAAAATAGATACGATGTCGCAATGCAAAAAAAGGCGCCGAAACCGGCGCCTTTGAAAACTAAATCCCCGCCTTCGCCGTCGCAAAAGCCCAGTCCAGCCACCCGGTCAACGCCTCGACGTCGCTCGTTTCAACCGTCGCGCCGCACCAGATGCGCAGGCCAGTCGGCGCGTCGCGGTAGGAATCGATATCGTAGGCGATCTTTTCCTGCTCCAGCAGCGCCGTGATTGTCTTGGCGAAGGCCGCCTGCTTCTCGTCGGACAGCGCGGTGACAGCGGGATCGACAATGCGCAGGCACACGCTGGTGTTGGAGCGCGTAGCGGGATCGCGGGCGAGAAAATCAACCCAATCGGTGCGATCCGCCCAATCGGCGACCGCCTTCAGATTGGCGTCCGCGCGCGCGATCAGGCCATCGAGCGAACCGACCGACTTCGCCCAATGCAGCGCATCGAGATAATCCTCATTGCACAGCATGGAGGGCGTGTTGATC
>CAIWVR010000185.1 GCA_903916165.1 uncultured Hyphomicrobiales bacterium
AAACCCGCGCGTCTGGCGTTGGCGGCGGCCTTCGCATAATCGCGCACAATGCCCGCGATCTCGTCGATCTCCAGTGCCCGCGGGGCGGACACATCGTCGAAGCCATGGGCGAGATAGGTCTTTGTCCTGGCGGCAATCGCGCTCGGCGCGACCGGCGCCGCGCCGCCGGGCTGCAGCGAGACATGCGAGATGCGACCCACATGCCAGAGCTGCAGCGCGATGCGCCCGCCCGCCGCATGCACGGCATCCGTGACCAGACGCCAGCCGGCGACCTGCGCCTCGGTGTAGATACCGGGCGTCAGGATGTAACCCTGGCCCTGCTGCGAGATCTGGGTGGCCTCGGTCATGATCAGGCCGGCGCTGGCGCGCTGGCAATAATAATCGGCGTTGAGCGCGCGCGGGGCCAGCGTGTCGGGCGTGGCGCGGTTGCGCGTCAAGGGCGCCATCACGATCCGGTTTGGCAGGTGAAGGCTCCCCATCTGAAAGGGAGACAACAGGACGGAGGCATCAGATGTCATGCGGCGGGTGCTCCGGTGAATGATTGGCGGGCACGTCGGCCCGCCGCTCAAAGAGCCCGATCCGCCGGCAAGGTCAATCGCTGTTGGTCGTCTGCGATTCCGACGTGCGGACCAGTTCAGGCCACCAGCGCTGCAGCATGGCGGGGTCTCCTGACCGTCCCGGCGCAAATTCTGCCACTTGCTCGATCAGCGACGACAGGTGCTTCAGGCGTTCGATTTCCCGGTTGAGAAGCTCAAAGGCGGCTTGCGCGCCCATCTCCATTTCAGGACACACCACCGAACGGGCGAGATCGGCAGCGGCATAGTTCAGATCGATCAGAGCGACGCCGAAATGACGGCGAGCGGAATCGAAATGTTCGTCGAAAGCTTTCATGACTGGCCTCAAATTGAGCAAGGAACACTCTGGCACCAACCAGACGCACAATGCCGTCCGGGTTGAGTGAAACCTACCCTGCCTTTTGCAATCGTGCCGTTTACAGATACAAAAATATCAAATTTATCTACGATTTAGCCATAGCTTGACCATTAGCTAGCTAAAGCTGAACCATAATCCGCCTATCTTGGGTTTTCTGATGCCAAGACGTGATTTTTTATTTCTGTTATGGAAATAAATACCCTATTCCGCCTCAAGTCCGTTTCGACTTGCGTGGTGCCAGAACAGCGCCAGCGTCGGGTGCCAGCGACAAGAAGCTCACCAGGGACGTCGCCGACACCAGACCGATGATGGCAAAGGCCCAGGCGAAAGCACTCACGGGCAGCGTTGAGGCATTGCCGGAAGCCTGGTGGAGCACGATCGCCGACAAGGCGACCCCGACCGTCAGCGAAAGCCGCTGGGCCATTTGCGAGAAACTCATCGCATGGCTCATTTGCGCGCGCTCGACATCTGCGAAGGCGATCGAATTGAGGCTGGTGAATTCGAGCGAGCGGAACACGCCGCCAAAAAAGATGACGGCGATCATGAAGGCCATCGACGAATCGGGCCGGAACAGGGCGCAGGCGGCCATGAAGGCACTGGCGACAAGTGCATTCCAGATCAGGACCCGGCGGAAGCCGAAGCTGCGCAGGATCCGCTTGGCCAGCGTGCGCATGCCCAGCGACCCCGCCGCCGAGACGAAGGTGATAGCCCCCGATTCAACGGGGGAATAGCCAAACCCCTCCTGCATCAGCAGCGGCAAAAGGAAGGGCATCGCGCCGACGCCCAGCCGGAACACCGAACCGCCGGTGACACTCGTGCGGAACGTCGGAATGCGCATCAGCGAGAGATCCATGATCGGGTTCGAGATGCTGCGCGAATAGGGCACGTAGAGCGCCAGCGCGATCACGCCCGACACCAGCAGGCCAACCCCCATCAGGTCGGGCGTGTTTCTGGTGAAGGCCGTGTCCATGCCAAAAACCGTCGCCGCAAGCCCGAAGGCCGACAGCAGGAAGCCCGGCCAGTCGAACGGCTTCATGTCGTCCTCGCGCACATTCTGGATGAATTTGCTGGCGAGGATGAAACCGAGAACCCCGACGGGAACATTGACCCAGAAGATCCAGCGCCAATGGTAATAGGAGGTGATCAGGCCACCCAGCAGCGGGCCGATGATCGGACCGATCAGCGCGGGCATGCCCATCAGCGCCATGGCGCTGATCAGCTCCGACTTCGGCACCGAGCGGACGAGAATGAGCCGCCCGACGGGCACCATCATGGCGCCGCCGAACCCTTGGCAGATGCGCGCCATGATGAGCTGGTTGAAATCCTGCGAAAAGCCGCAGGCAATCGACGACAGGGTGAAGATCGCAATCGCGAGCCGGAAGATGTTGCGCGCGCCGAAGCGGTCCGCCACCCAGCCGCTCATGGGGAGAAAGGCGGCGAGCGACAGCATATAGGCGGTGATCGCCATATGCAGGCGCAGCGGCTGCTCGCCGAGCGAGGCGGCAATCGCGGGCAAGGCGGTCGCCAGCGACGTCGAATCGAGATTCTGCATGAAGAGCGCGCAGGCCACGATCAGGGGGACGATCACATGGCTCTTCAAGGCGGCGCTCTCCTTGGCTTAGGGCAACGGCATGGCGGAGCCACCGTTTTCTTCTATCAATCTCCGCCCGTCATTGCGAGCAAAGCGAAGCCGCAGCGCATGGCGTCACGACGGCCGGTGAAGGCTGATGAGCGACGAGTCCCATTCCCCTCCCCCTTGCGGGGAGGGCGACTCGGGCGAACGCCCGAGCGGGGTGGGGGTCGACGCATCTGCGTCGTCATGGGCGACTTAGCCATCCACAATTGCCGTGAGATGGATTGCTTCGTCGCTTCGCTCCTCGCAATGACGATTCTGGCGTTCGTCGGACGCCTCAGCCCCGATCCAGCACCACCAGCCCATCCAGCGCCACGCCGCCCTGCTCGCGCAGCAGGAACGGATTGACGTCGATTTCGGAAATGGCCCCCTGCGCATCTTCCATCACATGCGACAGGGCGACGATGGCAGCCACCAGCGCAGTTTTGTCGAGCGCCGGGCGGCCACGGTAACCGCCGATGATCGTCCCGGCCCGCGTGCGGGCGATCAGGTCCAGAGCGCCGGCC
>CAIWVR010000186.1 GCA_903916165.1 uncultured Hyphomicrobiales bacterium
AACGCAAGCCATATTTGTAGGACGCAGGTTTGATTGTCGTGGAGCGACAATCAGGACGAGGCCTTGATGGTCGCGCGGGTGGGAGGGCGACCGGCTCCACGCGCTTTTTCGACTGCCTGCTTTCTTCGATAGCTATCGACGTTCATTTCGAGGATCGTGGCGTGGTGCACAAGGCGATCAATGGCGGCGAGCGTCATGGCCTGATCGGGGAAGATTTTGCCCCATTCGCCGAAGGGCTGATTGGCGGTGATGAGTAACGAACGGCGCTCGTAACGCGCGCTGATCAGTTCGAACAGGACGCTTGTTTCAGCCTGATCCTTGGTGACATAGGCGAGATCGTCGAGGATCAGGAGATGATATTTGTCGAGTTTGGCGATCGCCGCTTCGAGGGTGAGATCACGGCGGGCGATCTGGAGTTTTTGCACGAGATCAGTTGTTCTCGTGAACAACACGCGCCAGCCTTTTTCGATCAGAGCCAGGCCAAGCGCCGCCGCCAGATGTGACTTTCCTCCGCCGGGCGGCCCAAAGCACAAGAGGTTGGCGCCTTTCTCGAGCCAGGCGTCACCGGCGGCGAGCGCCTGCACTTGCGCCTTTGAGATCATCGGCACGGCGGCGAAGTCGAATGCATCGAGGGTCTTTCCCGGCGGCAGGCGCGCTTCCTCAAGATGCCGTTCGAAGCGTCTCCGGCTTCGCTCCACCATCTCCTGTTCGGCGAGCGCGGCCAGGAAGCGAGCGGCGGGCCAGCCCTCCTTGTCAGCCGTTTCCGCCAGTGCGGCCCATATGAGCTTGATGCCAGGCAGGCGCAGATCGCCGAGCAGAAGGTCGATACGGGCGGCGTCGATCTTGTCGGTCGCTTTCATGCGGCTTCTCCAATCGTCGCGGCGATATCGTCGTAGATGGCCAGGGCGGGGAGCGTGACGACCACGACCGGTAATTCCATGGCCTTCGGGCGGAAGCGTTCTGTCAGCGCCTTGAGGTCAGGGAGCATGCTGTCGTCGAGAGCGACTTGCAGCGCCATGGCGAGTTCCGCCTCGCAGGCGCCTTCGTGCGCGAGCGCCAGAAGGCCGACCATTGCGCGGCAGGCTGGCCTCTCGCCAGCCCCGGCGAGCAAGGCGTCGAACGTCAGGGCGTAGACGCGGCGGGGGAAGAGCTGGTCCCGATAGACCAGATTGAGCAGCGCCATTGGCTTGCGGCGCAAGGAATGGATGACATGACGATAGTCGATCACATGACCATGTTTGCCGCTCGTATGCGCTCGTCCGCGCCGCAAGGTGACGATGTGCGTCGCGCCCTGGAAGCATTCGAGCCGGTCGTCATAGAGGCGCACGCGCAGCCTGTGACCGATCAGTCGGGAGGGGACCGAGTAAAACACCTTGCGCAGCGTGAATGCGCTGGATGTCGTGACATCGACGTTGACCTCCTCATAGTCGGCGGTCTTGCGGACCGGCAGTTTTTTCAACGCTGTCCGCTCCTGATCGATGCGCTTGGCGTTGCGGGCGTTGCCGCGCCCGACAATCTCGTCGACGAAGGCCCGCCATGCCGGAAGATCGTTGAAGTCGCGCGAGGCGCGCAGCAACAGGGCGTCGGCGATCGCTCTCTTGAGATGGCCATGCGCGCTTTCGATCGACCCATTCTCGTGTGACACCCCGGGGTTGTTGCGGGTCGGCGTCATGCCGTAATGTTGGCAGAACGCCTCGTATCGTGTCGTCAAATCCTCTTTGGCGTCAGCGCCGAGGTTGCGGAAGGCGGCCGACAGGCTGTCGCTGCGGTGTTGCTCGGGCACGCCGCCCAACGCCCACAGTGCGTTCTGCAGCCCTTCCGCAAGCGCAACAAAACTTTCGCCGCCCAGCACGACATGGGCGTGTTCGAAGCCGGAAAAGGGTAGACGGAAGTGATAGAGGCGGCAGTCGAGCAACTGGCCGGCGATAGTGACGCCAAGATCGGCCACTTCGGTGAAGTCCGACAATCCCATGCGGCCCGGCGGATGCTCTTGGCGGAAGATGACCTCCCGATCTGGGCCATTCACAGCCCGCCAAGCCCGGATGCGCCGCTCAAGTGTCCGCCGCGTTCCCGAGCCTAGCTCCGGGTGTCGGCGGCAGAGTTCCTCGAAAATGGCGATGGGCCTCAGCCCCGGCGCCGCCTTCAGCATGGGAAGAACTTCGGTCTCCCAAACATCAACGAAAGGATCAGCTCGGCGCCGTTCGCGCTGAGCCTTCTTTTGCTCGGGAAGTCGGGGATCTTTTTCAAATCGGTAGGCGGTGGCCGTGCTGAAACCGGCCTTGGCCCCGGCGATCGCCGGCGAATGGGTGCGACGGAAGTTCATGAATAGCCTCATCTGACGATCGGTGACATGTCGGCCGGCCAAGGTGTCGGTCCTCCCGAACGAGAAAGCCGATCCTTTATCCAGCCACCGTTACCGCCAGACGCTGCCCCTCGGGCGCACGCCGCCGCTGCTTGGGCTCCTCCAGTCGGGCTTCGCCCTCCCTTCGTCCCCCAAGCAGCGGCGCATTCTCATCCTGATTGTCGCGTGGGTCTCACTTTGATTGTCGCGCTATAGC
>CAIWVR010000187.1 GCA_903916165.1 uncultured Hyphomicrobiales bacterium
GTGCTTCTTCGACTGCCAGGTCAAGGGAACCGAGAGCTTATCGCAATCTCAGCCACCTCAACAGGTTACGGGAAGTTGCACTTCGAATTTGAATCTACGTTGTGATCATCATCGCGATATTTCGATCTCGTCGGATAGCCATCGCCGCCGATCACGTCGACTGCGTAGTGCATTCCGATGTCGGGTGGCCAATCGAAAACGCGGAGAGAGGTGCGCCTCAAAGAGGGCGAATTCGGTCATTCTCCGGCTCAACACCCCTGGTCAGCCTCAAGACAAGAGCTGAAGGCTTTCGACGTCGGTGCGGCCCTGTCAGAAATCACAAATCCGGGCAGATTTCGCCTTGAGCCAGCTTTCATCTGGGGAATGTCGGTCAAAAACTCTTGCGGCGCAGGGCGAGCGGTGACACTACGGTTAAGGTGTTGCGTCTCCCTTTTCATTTCTGACCGGTTGACTTCGCACATGATCTCAAAATCCCAACAAACTCTCGATTCACAGCTTGCCATGCCGAGCCGCCGCGCCTTCATGGCCGGCATGTTGCTCCTGCCAGCAGGCTGCGCTGCGCCCGGCGGCTATGGCCAAATCACCGACGGCAAGAATGTCGTTCCGGCGCTGGGCGACCGAAACCCGGATCTTAACCGGCAGGAAGTGGCGTTCTCGCGCCCCTACAAGCCTGGCACGATTGTTGTCAGCATTCCCGAGCGCCGGCTTTATCTGGTACAATCAAATGGACGTGCGCTGCGCTATGCGGTCGGCGTCGGTCGCGCCGAGGCGCTCAATTTCCGGGGGGCTGCGATCATTGGCCAGAAGGCCGAATGGCCGGCCTGGACGCCCACGGCGAATATGATCCGAGCCATTCCGCGTTATGCGTCATTTGCAGGTGGCATGCCGGGCAGCATAAACAATCCGCTGGGTGCCCGCGCGCTGTATCTTTACCGCAATGGGCGCGATACGTTTTTCCGGCTGCACGGCACGACAGAGCCGGAGACGATCGGAACGGCGGTTTCAAGCGGTTGCATCCGACTGGTAAACCACGACATTATCGATCTGTACAATCGGGTTCCGACAGGAACTCAGGTGGTTGTGCTTCAGTCCTGATCTGCGTGATCCGAGGCTTCGATGTCAGGCGGCGACATGGACCCTGTCCTCTGTCGCCCGCGCTGTCGCTATTCCCCCCGGATCACGACATCGCCGCTCTCATCATTCACCTCCATTCGGATCTGTGATGCGCGAGCTGCCTGCGAGCAGGGCGGCAGTCTCAGGTGCGCAAGCGCCCCATATCTTGCTGTGAGATCTGGGTCGGGCTTTGGATCACGACGGCTCATGGTAGCATTGAGCTAACTCCCAGAAACTGCGTTCTCACAGCGAGCACGTCAACCGAAATCCCGCCGATAAACCAATGTTAACCGGAGAAGCTTCGGCTGACGCGCTGATCTGCAGACGCAAACGGCTGCACGAGGAGTTTATGCGCAGGATCAAGACCCAGACCGTGCTGCCAAGCGCAGAGACCGCCGCCTTGTTGTTCTGGGCGCTGCTGGCCTCAGGGCAGATCACGATGCGCAAAGTCGATGGCTGGAATACCCTCGCCGACAAGCCATCCGCTCAACCCATTGACCTCGCCGCATGATCGGATA
>CAIWVR010000188.1 GCA_903916165.1 uncultured Hyphomicrobiales bacterium
TAGCATCGTCATTGCGAGGAGCCGAAGGCGACGCGGCAATCCATCTTGCGATATTTGCCGCCATCCAAGCCGTTCTTCGCCAGCGTGGGACGGTGACAAAGATGGATTGCTTCGTCGCTCACGCTCCTCGCAATTGTGAAGGGTCACATATTCGCTGAGCAAAACGTCCTCCCCCTTGCGGGGAGGACGACTCAGCCGAAGGCTGAGCGAGGTGGGGGTCGTGAGGCCTTCATATTGCAAGAAACACCCGTATTACGGTCATTTCCGAGCATTGCACGACCCCGACCCCTAGCCCCTCCCCGCAAGGGGGAGGGGAATCCCACCCGTCGCTTGCGGGCTTTTCGTTCAACGAATTTGTGAACTTGCACAGCAATGACGGAGGAAAGACCCGTCACCCCGCTACGGCATATATTCCATGCGCAAGACGAAATCGGTCACCGCCTTGCCATGACCGGCGATGGCCTTGAGCAATTCGGCGCGCGTCAGTCCGGGTTTCAGCTCACCGGGTGCGAGATCGGTCGCGACCAGCGTGAAGACATAATGATGCAGGCCCGTTCCGGGGCCGGGACACGGGCCGAAATAGAATTCGGTGTCGGCAGCACTCTTGCCGCCCGTGATCATGTCCTGCGGCTTGCTGGCCTGCCCCTCAGCGAGCGACGTGACGCTCGCGGGAATGCCATAGGCGAGCCAATGGTCGACGCCTGTTCCCATTCGCCCGGCAAGATCAACCATCATGATGACATAGGATTTGGTGCCCTCCGGACCCGGCGTCCAGGCAAGCGGCGGCGAGACGTTATCGCCCGTGCAATTCTTGTTAGCGGGGCTGATGCCGCCATATTTTTTCGACAACACGCCATTGTCCTGCAACAACGACGATGACAGGCGAAAGGCCGGCTCAGCCGCCTGCGCCCACGAGACAGCGCCAAGCAGCCAGGCACCTGCCAAAATGGCTCCGGAAATCAGTTTCATATCTGCCCCCTGAAAAACACCCCCGGTCCGAAGACCGGGGGCTGGTGAATTCAACGCTGCAACAGGGGGATCGTCTTGGGATCCGCCGGTTTTGGCCGCGACAGCAGATAGGCGTAGATGTCGGAAAGCTGCGCATCCGATATCAACTTTGCGGAATAGGGGGGCATTGGCCCATTTGTCGAATGAACGAAAGCAATCAGCCCGTCTTCCGGCAATTGGGTGTTGGCGAGACGTGGCCCGGCCACGCCGCCCTGCCCCTCAAAACCATGACACTGCCAGCAGCCCTTTTCACGGAACGCCTGGTTGCCTTTTTGCACATCGCCCGCAAAGGCAGTGCCTCCCATGAGCATCAGGACTGCAGTGCCCGCGGCGATCGAAATGATCTTGTTCATTGTGTTTCTCCCGATCAGCGCGGCTGTGTCCAGACATTCAAAAGCGCAGGCTGGCCCGACTTCACGACCGCCATGGCTTCCTTGATCGCCGGGCCGAGCAGCGCAGGATCCTTGATCGGACCCTTCGCCCACCAGCCCATCGATTCTGCCAGCTTGTGATATTCAATGTCCGGGTTCTGGATCATCGTGCCGACCGGGCCCGTGTCCGTCCCGTAATTGGAGTCACGGTTGCGGAAGCTCGCCATGCGCTGCAAATGCATGGTTTCCTGATGCCAGGCCCGATTATTGTGCATGATCGAGAGCAGCGGGATTTTGTGTTTTGCCGCTGTCCACAAGACACCGGGGGCAAACATCAGATCGCCGTCGGACTGGATGGCGACCGAAAAGCGACCGAGATCGCGATTGGCGAGCGCAGCCCCCACGGATGCCGGTGCGCCATAGCCGACACCATACCCCCCGGAGCGGCCGAGCCAGTGATGGTGCTTTTCCATCTTCCACATGCGGTTGGGCCAGTTCGACACATTGCCTTCGGAGGCGACGAGCGACCAGTCCTCGTTCTTGATCTGGCCGTAGAGTTCCATGCACATGCGGGCCGTGGAGATCGGGCTCGCGTCCCAGGCAACGGCGGCGGCAGCCTGCTCGCGGGCGCGGATGTCGGCGTAGCCCTTTCTCGCCCGTTCCGCGCGCTGGTCGTTCTGCGCACGACGCTCGGAGGACATGGCCGATTTCACGGCCTCGATCAGCGCCGGCAAGGTCGCCTGCGCATCGGCCGGCATGGACACATCCACCGACTGGAAGCGCTGGAAGTCCTGATAATTCGCCTTGGTCAGAAGCTCGACCGCTGAAATGCTGATCAGCTTTGTCGTGGCCTTGATCTTCGTCGAATTCACCCCGATGCCGTGCTCGCCATTGTCGGTATAGGCATTCACCGTACCCCAGAAGTCGGACAGTTCGAGGCCGAGAATCACGTCGGCACTCGAGACCGCGCCCGCCGGACGCGACAGGTAATGCGTGTTGGGGAAATTCATGCGATTGCCCTGGTCGATGACCGGGGCCTGCAACAGTTCAGCCAGCTGCACGAGCAGGCCAACGCCCTCCGCCGTGCGCGCTGCACGATCGGCGACGATCACCGGATTTTCCGCATTGACCAGCAGGCGCGCGGCTTCCTTGACCGCACTCATCTCGCCCGACGGGGCGGACGGCATGTTGAACTTCGGAATATAGAGACCGGATTTATGTGCGCCGATCGGTTCCTGCTGGAGGCCGGCGTCGAGCGAAATCGCAACCGGGCCATAGGGCGGCGTCATCGCGATCTTGTAGCCGCGCACCATGCTCTGGGCGAAAGCCTGCAGCGAGGTCGGCGTATCGTCCCATTTGGTGTAATCACGCACGATGACATTGATATCAAGCGCGGAGTGGAACGTCGGCACGCCCGGCGGGCGGGTGGCGGCGTCCATGTCATTGCCGCCGATGATGATGACCGGCACGCGATCGCAGAAGGCATTATAGATGGCCATCGACGCATGCTGCAGGCCGACCGTGCCATGCACCATGGTCATCAGCGGCTTGCCGGTGATCTTGAAATAACCATGCGCCATGCCGACGCCGGATTCCTCATGCATGCAGCTGAGATATTCCGGCGCTTTGTTCTCGCCGTAATTGATCAAGGATTCATGCAGGGCGCGGAACGAGGACGCGCAATTGGAGGGCGTATACTTGATGTCGAGCGTCTTGATGACATCGACCATGAAGTCAGAGCCCGGCTTGCCGCCGATGCGATTGTCGGGGGCGTGGACATTGCCGGTTTCTGCAGCAATCGTGTGGACATTTGGCGGCAGGGCTGACGGCAGGTGACGCGGTGCCGCGACCTGTGCCTGGGCGGGAACGCCGGCGGCTAGCACTGGCACGGCGCTGGCGACCGCAGCACCCTTGAGGAAACGACGGCGGTCTGGACCCGACCCTTTGGGCTCGGTCATGGGCTCTCTCCCTGAATGCAGGTCTTGTCACGAACTTTTGTCCGCCCTGACCTTTGGCTGCCAATGGAGGCTATCAGAGCGCCAAGTCCTGTAAAGGACGAAGTCTTGGCCTGCCTGCCCGGCGTTGCGGTTTCTATTTCAAAAGATCTGCCCTAGTTTGGCTCCGATCGTCACCGGGCACAGACCCGGTGCGAAACGGGAGAGACATGATGGCTGGACGAAACCTGCGAACCGGGGCGCTCACGCTGGCGCTCATAGGTAGCGCGCCCGCGCTGGCCCAGCAGAGCGTCGAAGATTTCTATCGTGGCAAGAAGCTCGACATGATCATCGGCTATTCGGCCGGCGGCACATATGATCTTTACGCCCGCCTCGTGGCGCGCCAATTGCCGAACTATCTGCCAGGTGCCCCCACAATTGTGCCGCGAAACATGCCCGGCGGCGGCAGCCGCACCGCCGTGACATGGCTGGTGACTGCGGGGCCGCGCGACGGCACCGTGCTGTCCACCGCCGACCAGTCGCTGTCGGTCGAGCAGGCGATGGGCGACAAGCAGCTCAAGATCGATACGCGCGAGCTGATCTACATCGGCAATCCGATGGCCGACAACAACACCACAGCCATCTGGGCCACGAGCCCCGTGAAAAACATTGATGACGCCAAGCGCATCGAAATCCCGCTCGGTGCCACCGGGGGCTCGACCTCGTCGCAATATCCCAAGGCGATGAACGCGCTGCTCGGCACCAAATTCCGCATCATCCTGGGCTATCCCGGCGGCAATGACATTAACCTTGCGATGGAGCGCGGCGAGGTCGCCGGCCGTGGCTCGAATTCATGGAACGCCTGGAAATCGACACGCCCGGAATGGGTGCGCGAAAAGAAACTCAATGTCCTGGTGCAAATAGGCCTGAAAAAAGCCCCTGACTTGCAAGACGTGCCGCTGCTGATGGATCTTGCGAAGAACGAGTCTGACCGGGCGGTGCTGAAACTGCTGTCGGCCTCAACCACCATCGGACGGCCGGTCTTCACGACGCCCGGCGTGCCCGATGACCGCGTGAAAGCGCTGCGCAGCGCCTTCGACCTCATGGTGCGCGACTCCGCCTTCCTCGACCAGGCGAAGAAGGAAAATCTGGAGATCGATCCCGTATCGGGCGAAGAGCTGCAGCGCATCGTCGCCGAGATCGTCGCCACCCCAAAACCCATCGCCGACCGCCTGACCGAGATCATCGGCGGCATCGAACAGAACATCAAGTGAGACCCACGCGCATGTCCTCCCATTTTGACGCCGTCCATCAACGGCTTCGCGCTGAAGTTGCAGCAGCCACCCGTATTCTCGTTGCGGAAGGCATTCTCGATTATTCCGGCCACGTCTCGACGCGCCTGCCCGGCGGCGAGACCTTTCTCATCCAGACCGGGCTCGATTCGCGCGCGGAGCTGCGTCCCGAACGGCTGCTCGTCGTCGACTACGAGGGCAAGGTCGTGCAGGGCGAAGGCAATGTGCCAGCCGAACTCGCGCTGCATCTGGAAGTGCTGAAGGCGCGGCCGGATGTGGAAAGCGTGCTCCACTGCCACATGGAACTCGCCATCGCCTTCACCATGATGAAGGGCGTGAAGCTGCATTTGATGCGCGCCCGCGCCGTGCGCTGGGAAAGCGGCATTCCGACTCACCCCGATCCGAGCCACATCAAATTGCCCGAACAGGGCGCGGCACTGGCGCGCTCGCTCGGGGCCCATCACGCGCTGTTGATGCGGGGCCACGGGCTGACGCTGGTCGCCGAAAGCGTGCCCGCGCTCCTCGTCGACGCCGTGCATTTCCAGGAAAATGCGCAGGCCATGATGCAAGTGCTGCAATCAGGTGCCGAGCCGGAGCCGCTGACGGCGGACGAACTCGTGCAGATCAACAAGCACGAGATGCGCGCTTTCCATATTGGAAAGCTTTGGAATTATTATGTTTTACAAGGCATTCAGCAGAAAGTTGTGCCTCCGGACTGGGGACTTTCGGGCACCTGATCCCGACAGCTTGTACGGGAACCGCACATCGGGGGCCCTCGCCCCGTTTTGATGAGCACGTAAATTACAGACGCCCTCTGGAGATAAACTATTCGCGAGGCCCCTTCCACCACTTGTGAAAAAATCATAGCCCTCTAGAACGCCGCCCGTGACGCAAAGACTTGCGGGCGCGTATCTAAGGGGGAACGCCATGACGATCGCAAGCAATGCCCCGAAGGAGCGGGCTGTACCAATGACGCGCGAAGAAAAGCGCGTTATCCTGGCTTCATCGGCCGGTACCATTTTCGAATGGTACGATTTTTACCTTTACGGCTCTCTCGCCGCGATCATCGGCGCCCAGTTCTTCTCGTCCTTTCCTGAAGCGACGCGAAACGTTTTTGCCCTTCTCGCTTTCGCCGCAGGCTTTCTTGTGCGCCCCTTCGGGGCGCTGTTCTTCGGCCGCCTCGGCGACCTCGTGGGGCGCAAATACACCTTCCTGATGACCATTCTCATCATGGGTGCCTCGACCTTCATCGTCGGATGCCTGCCGACCTATGAGCAGATTGGCTGGGCGGCGCCCATCATCCTGATTGCGCTGCGCATGCTGCAGGGCCTCGCGCTCGGCGGCGAATATGGCGGTGCTGTCGTCTATGTCGCCGAACATGCCCCGCCCGGACGGCGCGGCTTTTTCACGAGCTGGATCCAGACCACCGCGACGCTCGGCCTGCTGTTGTCGCTGATGGTGATCCTCGGCGTCCGCTCCTGGACGGGTGAAGCCGATTTCGCGAAATGGGGCTGGCGCATTCCCTTCCTGCTGTCGATCTTCCTGCTCGCCATTTCGGTCTGGATCCGCCTGCAGATGGAAGAGAGCCCGGCCTTCACGAAAATAAAGAACGAAGGCAAGCAGTCGAAGGCACCCTTGTCGGAAGCCTTCGGCCAGTGGAAAAACGCCAAATTCGCGCTCATCGCCCTGTTCGGTCTCGTCGCCGGGCAGGCGGTGGTCTGGTACACGGGCCAGTTCTACGCACTGTTCTTCCTGCAGAGCATCCTGCGCGTCGACATGTTCACCGCCAATGTGCTCATCGCCTGGTCGCTCATCCTCGGCACGGGCGGTTTCGTGATCTTCGGTTCGCTGTCGGATCGCATTGGCCGCAAGCCGATCATTCTCGCGGGCTGCCTGATTGCGGCTGTGAGCTATTTCCCGGTCTTCAAGCTGATTTCCGAGACCGCCAACCCGATGCTCTCCAAGGCGCAGCAATCGACAAAGGTCACCATTCTGGCTGACCAGAACGAATGCTCGTTCCAGTTCAACCCGACCGGCACATCGAAATTCACCAGTTCCTGCGACATTGCGAAAGCAACGCTCGCGCGCAGCTCGGTCAATTATTCGGTCGAAGCTGGCCCGGCCGGACAGCCTGCCAAAGTGCAGATCGGCACCCAGCAGGTCACGTCCTACAACGCGGACAAGCTGAGTGCGGAAGAGGCGAAGACGGTTCCGGCCGCCTTCACCAAGTCAATGAATGATGCCCTGGGTGCCGGTGGATATCCGGTGGCTGGTGTGGCAAATGCTTCGATTGTGAAAATGTCGGGCTTCTTCGACATCTTCCGGGCACAGACCTTCACGCTCGTGCTGGTGCTGACCTTCCTCGTTGTCCTGGTGACGATGGTCTACGGACCCATCGCGGCAGCACTCGTCGAACTCTTCCCGACACGCATCCGCTATACTGGCATGTCATTGCCCTACCACATCGGCAACGGCTGGTTCGGTGGCCTGATGCCCGCGACCGCCTTCGCGATGATTGCGCAGACAGGCGATATTTACTATGGCCTCTGGTATCCGATCGTCATCGCGCTTGGCACCTTCGTCATCGGGTTCATCTTCGTGCCCGAAAACAAGGACAAGGATATTTTCGCAGACCAAGTGAAGTAAATTCGGGCTTTCAGTCTTGTGAAATCAGAAAGGCATCGGAAAACCGGTGCCTTTTTTGACTCTTGGCGGTCATTGCGTGCAGATCAGCAAGCACGAGATGCGCGCATGCCATATTGGAAAGCTCTGGAATGATGACGTGCGCCAACAGCTCGTCCACGCCGAAAGGGGGCTGCAGGGCACCTGATCTACAAGCCCTTCAGCCACGCCACCACCTCGTCGCGCGCCGTCTCGGGCGTATCCAGATGTCCGGCATTGACCTCGACATAGCGGCTCTTCGGATGGGCCCTGGCTTGGCTGAAAATATAAGCCCGGCCTGCGAAGATCAGCGGGTCGGAGGTGCCTATGACATAGAGAAACGGCTGCGTCAGGCGCGCCGCATTCTTCGGCATATTCGCGGACCCGTTCGCGTCATAATAGGAAAACCAGCCCGCCACCGTGCCCGAAACCGAGAAGACCTGTCCCTGATTGCTGTCGGGAAACGCACCGCGCGCGGTACCCTGTCCGGCGGCGACCTGCGCGCGCGCCTCGACGACCGCTTGCAGCAGCTCCGGCCGCCGATTCCTGTCCGGCGTATGACCGGGTGCCAGCGCCATGACGCCCGCCACCTGCCCGCCCTTGCGTGCCGCATAGGCAATGGCTGCATTGGCGCCGAGGCTCTGGCCTGCAATGACGATCCGCTTCGCGCCGCGCGCACGCAGGGTGCCAATGGCGCCGTCAATGTCGCCCAGCGCCTGCTCGAAGGTGATATTGTAAGACGTCGGCACGCCGCGCGATCCCGACCAGGCCATTGTCGGCATGATCACCCTGGCGCCCTGCGCCTCAAGCGCTTCGGCAAGACCGCCAATATTGCCCCCCGGTCGCCCGCCCTTGCCATGCATCAGCACGATGCCCATGCCAGCCAGCGGGCCGCTCTGGGCACAGGCTGGCGCGCCGCCCGCGAGAACGAGGGCGACGGCGAGCAGGCGGAACGGATGACGCGTCGAAAACCTCACGGCAGCATGGCGGCCACTTTTTTGGCAATCTCGGGCGAGACTTCCGCATAGACCTGCGCGACCAGCGCCTCGACCTGCGGGCCGGTGAGCGGATTGATCTCCATCTTGCCCTTGTCGGCATCCGCGAGGAAATCA
>CAIWVR010000189.1 GCA_903916165.1 uncultured Hyphomicrobiales bacterium
CCGGGCGTGACGGCGGGGATCCAGTGCCCGCTCGATTTCCAGGTCGATCCGCGCCGTGTGATGCCGGCGCTGCAGACCGCCGCCCTCCGCGCCGGGGTGATCATCGTCGAGCATGTCGACATTACGAAACTCGAGAGGACCGCGGGTGCTGTCACCGGCGTATCGTCGGCCGATTGTGCCTGCCAGGCACCTCTGGTCGTGCTGACCACGGGTGCCCATGCGGGCTCCGGCCAGCTGCTGCCCCCGGAATTGGCGCTGCCTGTCAGGCCGCTGCGGGGCCAGTCCGTGTGCCTGCGCGCCCCGGCCCACCAGCCGGCCCTGCTGGCGCATGTCATCTGGACCGAGCAGGTGCATATGGCGCCGAAATCCGGCGGGCGGCTGATCGTCGGGGCCACGGTGGAGGAGGTCGGGTTCAACCCCGATGTCACGGTCGGCGGGCTGTTTGCCCTGCTGGAGGCGGCGCGTCGTGCGCTGCCCGCGATCGAGGATATTTCAGTCGAGGCCGTGTGGTCGGGCTTCCGGCCGACCTCGCAGGATGATGCGCCCATCCTTGGCGAGACCGGCGTGCCCGGCCTGTTGCTGGCGGTCGGCCATCATCGCAACGGCATTCTTCTGGCGCCAGCGACAGCCGATGCCGTGGCGGGCTGTGTGCTGGGGTCGGCTGTGTCCGCCCCGGCGCGCGCACTCAATCTCCAACGTTTCGCGAGGCGGGCATGAAAATCGTTCTGAACGGTATCGACACGGAGGTCGAGGGCGCGACCATCGCCGCCCTCTGGGAGGCGGAGCAGGCGTCGCGCGAGCTTGACTCATCCAAGGGCTACGCCATCGCGCTGAATGGCGCGCTGGTGCGCAAGGCCGACTGGCCGACAACAGCCATCAAGGCCCACGACAAGATCGAGATCGTGCGCGCCATATCGGGAGGATGACATGACGGATGAGTTTGAAATTGCAGGCGTACGCCTGAATTCGCGGCTGTTTCTGGGAACGGCCGGCTATCCCAACCAGGGCATCCTGCGCAATGCGGTCCATGCGAGCGGCTGCGAACTGGTGACGGTCTCGATCCGCCGCGTCTCGCTGGAGGGACATGGCACCAATACGGTCGACATCCTGTCCGATTACCGGCTGCTGCCCAACACCGCCGGGTGCGAGACCGCGCGGGACGCCATTCTCACAGCGGAGCTGGGGCGCGAGGCGCTGGAGACCAACTGGGTCAAGCTGGAGGTGATCGGCGATCGCGAGACGCTCTATCCCGACACCAGCGAATTGCTCGCGGCGACGCGCAAGCTCGTGGATCTGGGTTTCGTGGTTCTGCCCTATTGCAATGACGATCCCGTCTTGTGCATGCGGCTGGCCGACGCCGGGGCCGCCGCCGTCATGCCGATGGGCTCGCTGATCGGCTCGGGCATGGGTGTCGCCAATCCGGCCAATATCGAACTGATCTGCCGGCGCTCGCCGGTTCCGGTCATCGTCGATGCGGGGATCGGCACGGCGTCGGATGCCGTCATCGCCATGGAACTTGGTGCCTCGGCGGTCCTGCTCAACACGGCTGTGGCGCGTTCGGATGATCCTGTGCTCATGGCGCTTGCAATGAAACATGCGGTGGCAGCCGGACGCCTGGCCTATCGCGCCGGGCGCATCCCCAAACGCGGCCGCGCCGAGCCGTCCAGCCCGCAGATGGGTCTCGTCGGCTCGTGAAAGCCCTGCCGGACCGCCTGCTGCTGGTGACCGACCGCCACCTGTGCGTGCGCGACCTGCCATCTGTCGTGCAGGATTCCGTCTGCGCCGGTGTGCGCTGGGTCTGGTTCCGCGACAAGGATCTGGCCGGCCCTGAGCGTCTGGCGCTGGCCCGCGCAGTGCAGGAGGCGGTGGCGGGCAGGGCCACGCTGTCTATCGGTTCGGATGTGGAGATCGCCGTCGCGCTGGGGCTTTCCGCTGTTCACCTGCCGATGTCTGCAGACCTTGTGTCCACGCGTGCGCGCCTGCGACCCGGCGCGCTGATCGGCCTGTCGGCGCATGCGCTGGCCGATGTTGCGCGCGCCAAGGCGATGGGCGCGGATTATGTCACGCTCAGCCCCATCTTCGCGACCGCGAGCAAGCCCGGCTATGGCCCGGCGCTGGGGCTCGCAAGTCTCGCGGCTGCGCGCGCGGTCGGGCTGCCGGTCGTCGCGCTGGGCGGCATGATGCCGGAGACGGCGGGCTCTGCTATGGCGGCGGGCGCGTCCGCGATTGCGGTCATGGGCGGGATATTCGGGACTGACGACGTTGCCGGAAACGTGCGGGCCTATAAAGCGATGCTCGACGGGGACAATGCGTGCGCGTGAGACAATATGCGCGCGCGTCCTTTTGCGTCATCATGAGGTCGCGCACGCAAGGATGCCAGCAGCCGAGCAAACAGGGCAGGGGACGGACACGGTGAAGGATTTCTCGATAGTCTCCGATTTCGCGCGGCAGATCGGCGTCGTGCGGATCGAGGCCGAAGGCGGCCGCAGCCGCGTCTGGCTGGAATCGCGGCAGGATGCCCGCAATCCCAAGGGCGACGTGCATGGCGGTGCCCTGGCGGCCGTGTGCGACGTGGCCATGGCGCGGGCCGTGCGCTCCGCCAATGTCGAGCTCTGGGGCCTGTCGACGGTCAGCATGACGATCAATTATCTGGAGCCCGTCGGTGGCGCTGTCGTCGCGCACGGGACGCTGGTGAAGAATGGCGGCACGCTCGCCTTTGCCGAAGTGGTGGTCCTGAACGCGGACGGCGTTGCCGCCTTGCGCGGCAGCGGCGTGTTTCGCAAGATTCGCGTCAAGGCGACCTGAGTATCTCCAGCAGGGGCGCGCGCCTCAGACCATCTGCGCGAATGCGCGGCGCGCTTTTGACTTTGGCCCTGGCATCAAGACAGGCTCTGCAAAACGGGCGCAAATGTCCGTCAGCCGACCCAGGATCCATTTCAGCGCGGGCTGGTTCGTGCGGCACCTGCTCCACGCCGCCACGATCTGAACGCTGGCTTGCGCGAAAGGCAAGGGCTGCAGCGCAAGGTCTCGCGTCGGCAGCAGCGCGGCGAGGCTGGCGGGCAGGCACACAACGAGCTGGGTGGATGACAGGATGGCGGGGACGGCGGCGAGCTGGTTCACGCTGAGCGCCACGTTGCGCGTCACGCCCCATTGCGCGAGCATGGCGTCCATCCGTCCCGAACTTTCGGTCGTCGATCGCATGGCCAGGTGCTCGGCGCGCGCGAAAGCCTCCGGCGTCAGCGGCGCGGCATTCAGCCCATGGTCGCGCCGCGTCACGCAGACATAGCGATCTTGCAGCAGCACGCGACTGGAAAAATGGCGGCCGAGATCGGGAATGATTCCGATGGCCACGTCGATGTCACCGGAATCGAGCTGGTCGCGAATCGAGCTGTTCTTTTTCGTGCTGACCTGCAGTCTGATGCGCGGCGTTTGGGTCGAGATGGCACCCAGCAACGGGGGCAGGATGACGGTGCTGGCCTGGTCGGACAAGGCGAGATGGAATGTCCACGGGCCTGCCGCATCGAAGGGCCGTGTCTCGAGCGCGTTGCGGATCAGCTCCAGTCCATTCTCGATGGGACCGGCGATCTCCAGCGCCCGCGCGGTCGGGATCATGCCGGTCGCGGCCGGCACGAACAGCCTGTCTTCCAGCGAGATGCGTAAACGATTGAGGGCATTGCTGATCGCGCTCTGCGTCAGGCCGAGGCGCAGGGCCGCCTTCGACACGCTGCGCTCCTCCATGACCGCGCTGAACACCAGAAGCAGCCGCAGGTCCAGCCTGGACGTATTTACAGGCATGATACCGCCCTTCCCAATATGAATTTGCATCTTGGGGTCAAACTAACATGATTTCCGCACATGGATTGAGGCCAAAATCTGCAGGTTCCACGTTGCGATGCACACGCTGCATTGCAATAGTCCGACATGTCGCGCTCAAGCCGTCCGCAGTGACGGCAGGCGCGGACGTTGCTTCATTGCAGCGCACAAATACACCTGCGCTCCGCTCAAGGAGACGCAGCAGGGAGTGAGCGCCATGCGTCTGCCAATTTGGATCGCCCTAGGCTTTGCGATCGTTCAAACTACATCCGCCAGCGCGGATGATTTTTACAAGGGCAAGCAGATCTCTCTCATCCTGAGTGCGGGCGAGGGGGGCGGTTACACGTCCTATGCGCGCGTGTTTGCGCCCTATTTCACGGCACATCTGCCGGGCAAGCCCAATATCGTGGTCCAGAACATGCCGGGCGGCGGCGGCATTCGCGCGATGAGCCAACTCGCCAACAATGCTCCGCGTGACGGCACGGCGCTGGGGCTCGTGCATTCGAGCATTCCCTTCGCGCCGCTCTACGGCGTCAAGGCCGCGGCTTTCGATCCCCGGCAGATGGCGTGGATCGGCTCGCTTGCGACCGCCAGCGCCATGTGCGTGTCCTGGTACAAATCGGGCATCAAGTCGTTCGACGATCTGAAGACCCGCGAATTCATCGTCGGCGGCTCGGGCGCGGGCTCGCAGATGGAAACGCTGCCGACCATGCTGAACAAGATCTTCGGAACGCGGATCAAGGTGATTTCTGGCTACAAGGGCGGCAATGACGTGTTCCTGGCGATGGAGCGCGGCGAGGTGCAGGGCCGCTGCGGCGGACTGGTTTCGTCCATCCGCTCGACACGGCCTGACTGGTTCCCCAAGCATATGGTTGATGTGCCCATCCAGATCGCGCTGGAGCGGTCGAAGCTGTTTCCCGACGTTCCGGCCGTCGTCGAATTTGCCAGTGACGAGCGCACCCGCAACGTGCTCGAACTGGTGCTGTCGCCGCAGGCGATGGACCGTCCGATTGTCGCGCCGCCCGGCGTGCCAGCCGAGCGCATCGCGGTTCTCCGCCTGGCGTTCCATCATGCCATGAATGATCCGGGTTTTCTTGCCGAAGCCGCAAAGCAGAATCTGGAAATCGACGAAGTGTCTGGCGAAAAGGTCGAGCAGGTCGTCGCGCGCGCCTATTCCATGCCGCCCGACATTGTCCGCAGCGCCAACGAGAGCATGAACCTGACCGGCGTCTCCGCCGAATAGAGAGGGAAAGAAAAAATGGCATCCAAGATCAATCACGTCGCCATCGTCAGCCAGAATTACACGTTGCTGGCCGCCTATTATCGGGCCATTTTCCAGATGAAGAAATCCGACAAGGACCGGCCCGTGCGCGCCGTCACGGTTGGCGACGGCTATGTTGGCCTCAACATCAACCCGCGCAAGGCGGGGCGCCCGGGAGGTCTCGATCATTTCGGCATCGAGGTCGAGGATGTCGATGAGACCTTCGCGCGCATGGCAAAATTTCCGATGGCTGATTATGTGAAGCGTCCCTCGACGCGGCCCTTCGCCGGCATTTCGGCCAATGATCCCGACGGCAATGTGTTCGACATTTCGCAGCGGCAGATGACCAACCGCGATGCGATCTATGTCGAAAACAGCGGCGAACAGGCCGCGCGTCGTATTTCGCATGTCGCCTTCCGCACGCTGCGGCCCGACGAAATGGCGCGTTTCTATGCCGATGTTTTTGGCCTCAAGGAGGTCAATGCCAAGCCCGGCGATCCGAACCATTACCTGACCGACGGGAAAGTGCAGCTGGTGGTGATCCCCTATCGCATCAAGAATTACATCGGCCAGAGCATCCTGCCGACCGGCATGGACCATGTCGGATTCGAGGTCGAAAGCATTGACGCGCTCAAGAAGGATCTCGAGGAGGCCGTGGGCATCAACCCGTGCCTGCAGCCCATTCCCGTGGGCGGCGGTCCGGAGCAGGGCGCGCGTCTCGACCTTCTGAAGACGCAATGTCCGATGGGGGAGTTCTTCCTCTCCGATCCCGACTTCACGATGATCGCCGTGTCCCAGCGTCACTGAGAGCCTGCCATGCAAACCGCCGTGAAGACCCACTCACCCGTGTCCGAGGACCGCTTCGTCACCGTAGATGGCGTGCGCCTGCGCTATGTCGAGGCGGGGCACGGACCGGCTTTGGTGTTTCTTCACGGCGGATCGCTCGGCTCGTCGGCGGACGTGTTCCTGCGCAATTTGCCGGCCTTTGCGGCGGCAGGGTTTCGCGCCATTGCCTTCGATCAGCCGGGGTTCGGCCTGTCCGATGCGCCGGCCGATCACTCGGCTTCCTCTCGTCGCGCGTCGATCCCGGCCTTCCTGCGCGCGCTGGCGCTGGAAAGCCCCGCCGTCATTGCGCATTCGCAGGCAGGGGGCCTGGCGGTGCGGCTGGCGCTGGCGCAGCCGGACCTGTTCAGCCGCCTCGTCATTCTGGGCACTGGCAGCCTCTTGCCCGAGCGCACGCGGGTGGAGGACAAGGGCGCGCAGGCGCAGCAGCGTCTTGAGCGCCGCATGGCCGCCAAGGAGCCGACGCTCGACGAGACGCGCAAGCTGCTCGAAGCCAATCTCTATCATCATGAGCTGATCACGGAGACTGAACTGGCGTTGCGCCATGCGCGCAGCATCGGCCCGTGTTTCGAGGCCTTCGTCGCCCGCAACGCGCTCACGGGTGCCAGCCAGAAAGCCGAAAAGCCAGCCGAGCCGATCTGGCGCAAGCTCCGGGAGATCCGCGCGCCAATGCTGATGATCTACGGCCGCAACGACAGGGCGCAGGCGGCCGAACGCGTCGAGGCCTTGCAGGCGCTCGAGCCAGCGCTCGACCTGCATCTGGTCGATAATTGCAAGCATCTGGTGCCGTGGGACGCGCAGGCCGCCTTCGAACGCATGACGCTCGCGTTTCTAAACCGGGGCGCGTGACGCGGGGGTCTGGGCGAGCAGGCGCACGCAGGCGAGGACGGCGTCGATGTGCGGCGTCGACGTGTTCGTCCATCGACCGATCTCGGCGACGGCGGCCACCAAAGCATCGACTTCCATGGCGCGACCGGCTTCGAGATCCTGAAGCATCGAAGTCTTGTGTTCGCCAACCTCTGCGGCGCCTTGTAGTCTCTTTTCCAGCGGAATGCGGAACCGCACGCCGAGCTTTTCGGCCACTGCCTGCGCTTCGCGCATCATGTTTGCGGCAAGGAGGCGGGTGTCTTCATTGGCGCAGATCTGCGCCAGTGTGGCCCGTGTCAGCGCGCTGATCGGATTGAAGGCGAGATTGCCCCAGAGCTTGGTCCAGATTTCGCTGCGGATGTCGGCGATGACCGGTGCCTTGAATCCGGCGGCCCTGAGCGCCTCCGACAGTCGGCTGGCGCGCGTGCTCGCGACGCCGTCGATTTCGCCCAGACTGAAGCGCAGGCCCTCGATGTGCCGGATGACACCCGGCCGCTCGATCTCGGCTGCCGGATAGACAACCGCCCCGATCACACGGTCGATCGGCAGGGCGGCGGCGATGCGGCCCCCCGGATCGACGCTCTCGACGCGGCGACCCGCGAAAGCACTGGCGAGCTTTTCGAAATACCACCACGGCACGCCATTCTGCGCCGTGACCACAAACCCCTCTGGTGCGAGCGCATGCGCGACGCCTTCGCAGGCGTCGGCCAGCTGATGCGCCTTCACCGCCAGGATGATGGCGTCCTGCGGCCCCAGCGTGGAGATGTCGCGGTCGGCTGCCATCGTCGCCTGTCGTCGGCTTCCATCTGCCTCGATCAGCGTCAGGCCGCTCGCGCGGATGGCCGCAAGCTGTGTCCCGCGCGCGACGACGCTGACCTTTGCGCCGCTGTCGGCGAGGCGGACCGCCAGCATACCGCCGATTGCACCCGCGCCGATGATGCATATTTTCATGATGGGCTCCTCGGGTCGGGGCAGGACCAGACGAGTGTGGGATGTGGAAGGCCCAATGTAAATTGGGTTTTGCCGACTGGCTCTTGCATGGCCTGCTTGCGTGGCGGGCGCGGACGTGGTGCGTAGTGAGCACGCCCTTACGTGAGTTCCGCCGCATGGTTTCCCTGCCGCCTGTTTCTCCGCTCGATGTGCAGCCGCCCGTGCGGCTTGCCTCGCTTGATGCCTTGCGCGGCATGGCGATCCTCGCAATCATCGGTTTTGATGGTGCCGTAGCTGCCTTTGCGGAATTGGCGCAGTCCGGTCCGGCTTTGTTTCGCGACATCTGCGGTTTCCTGGCGACCCAGTTTTCGCACGCGGAATGGGACGGGCTGAATCTCTACGATTTTGTCTTTCCGCTTTTCATCTTCATCACGGGCACCGGGATCGCCTTCGCCTTGCCGCGCACGCTGGCCGCGCAATCGCGACGCGAGGTCTTCAAGCGCATCCTCTGGCGCACCTTGCTGATGTATGCGCTCGGCGTGATCTATTACGGCGGCCTTGGGCAGGCTTGGGGCGAGATCCGCTATGTTGGTGTGCTACAACGTATCGCGATCTGTTACTTTGTGACCTCGCTGCTGTTCATGCATTTGCGGCCTGCGGCGCAGGCCTATGTCGCGATGGCCATTCTTTTTGCCTACTGGCTGCTCATGACTCTCGTTCCGGCACCTGGAATTCCTGCAGGCGCGCTGGGACCTGTGGCCAATCTCGCTGACTGGATCGACCGTCCCTATCTGCCTGGCCGACTCTGGTTCGGCGATCGCGACCCGGAAGGCCTGCTGAGCACCTTGCCCGCCATTGCGACCTGCATCCTGGGCGCACTCGCCGGGGTGCTTTTGCAGGAAAAGTTTGAGCCGACGCGCATCAATTGGGCACTGATCCTCGTTGGTCTCGCCGGCATGATCACGGGCAGCGTCTGGGGCCTGTCCTTCCCGATCATCAAGGCGCTTTGGACGTCGTCTTTCGTGCTCGTTACGGCGGGTGCCTGCGCGATCCTGCTGGGTGTCATGCACGAACTGATGGACGTGCGGCGCAAGATCAAAGCGATCTGGCTGGTCTGGATCGGCATGAATGCGATCACGCTCTACATGATCAGCGGGTTCGGCTTTTTCGACGTCATTGCCTGGCGTCTGGTGGGCGGCGATTTTGGCGCGATGCTCAATCAGATGTCAGGTGCCGGCACCAGCGCCAGTGCTTTTGCCACGCATGCTGTCGCCCTGACCATCGCAATCGGGCTTGCGGGCTTTCTGTACCGCAAGCGCGTTTTCATCCGCCTCTGAGGCGGCTGTTTCCGTTGGTGGACAGGTGATGATTTTTGATGGCGCGGTGCCAAGTCTCGCGCTCCACCTTTTATTCTTCCGGCCTTGCGCGCGGGTCACGAAGGACGGCAGATTGTTGTCAGCAGAGAAGCTAAAACGCTCCCTTGTGCTGGACAATTCAAAAGCCGACCCTGATGATCATATTTGCATTTTGCGGGCTGTGAATGCTGCGGGATCCGTGCAGATTCCTAAGTGGTAACGTATGACGGGACACGACGGGAGGCGGCGACATGAAGGTCCAAATACATGTAACAGCGGGATCGAAGGCGATTGCAGGTCTGTTGGCCGTCGTTTTTTACGCTTGGCCCCTGCCAACCAGCGCGGATCTGCTCGACCAGATCCGCAAGGATGGCCTTATGATCGTCGGGGTCACGGATTCCTCGCCGCCCTTCAGTTCGCGATCTGCCACGGAAACAACATCGGTCGGCTATGACGTGGACCTCGCGGAGAAAGTGGCGCAGCGACTGGGCGTCAAGACCGCGCAGGTCACCCTCCGCAATCAGGATCGCATCTCGTTCCTGAAGGATGGCAAGGCACATGTCGTCGCCGTGGGCATGAGCCGCACGGCCGAGCGCGCGAAATCCATCGACTTCAGCTATGCCTATCTCGACTCCCCGCACAAGATCATCGTGCGCCGCGACGCGAAGCTCACATCGATGTTCCAGTTCGCGGACCGCACGCTGGCGCTGAACAAGGGTGCCAGCGTCGACGATGAATTGAAGGCCGCGGTGCCCACCATCAAGCTGGTGAACTTCGATAATTACGATCTGTGCTTTGCGGCGGTGAAGGATCGCAAGGTGGATGGCTTCCTGGCCGACCAGGTGCTCCTTCTCGCCATGGCGGAAAAAGCTGGGGCGGCCGACTTCATGCTCGTGCCCGACTATGACGGTCCGCGCACATCGGGCTTCGGCCTTCCCAAGAACGAGCCGCGCTTCAAGGATTTCGTCAATGCGACGCTGCTCGATCTGGAAGCGTCCGGCGAGGCGGAAAAGATCTTTGCAAAATGGTTCTCCGGCGCGAAGCGAACCTTCCGCATCGCGCCGGACAAGCCCGG
>CAIWVR010000190.1 GCA_903916165.1 uncultured Hyphomicrobiales bacterium
GATCGTCAGGCTCTCGATTTTATTCTGGCCCGAGAGGCTCTCGGGCGACCATTTTTTACCTCACCAGGCATTCCGCTCGACCGCGCTGATGCCCTGCGCAAAGCGTTTTCTGCCGTGATGAGGGACCCTGCCTTGATTGCAGATGCGCAGGCACGCCAACTCGATATTGAGCTTGTCACGGGTCAGCAAATTGAAGACATCCTCCAACAGGCGTCAAAGGCACCGCCGCACGTCTTGGCGCGGGTCAAAGAGGCATTGGAACGCTGATGATCCGCCACCGCGTGAACACAAAAGCCTGGCGCGCAAGATTGCGACCTTATCCCGTTCCGCACCAGGTCCATTGCTTCCAGGCATAGGGCGGGACGAGAGCGCAAGGATTCCTTATGGCGGACCGCCAACCTCGCGGAGCTTCCGGGCACCGATGGCGAGACATATGCCGTTCAACAGCGCAGCGATATTCCTTGCCTCAGGCCCGATCAAGGTGCGAGGTCCATGCGTCGCCACGGTGCATTGACTGACCAGCGTGACGTCCTCCTGAGCCATCCTCATTTCAACATATTCAGTCAAATTGTGCCTTGCGCCAGTCCAGCGCAGCTTTCAGACCATCCCGTGCGCGCCGCTCGTCAAATTCCTTGCCGACTTCTGTGATGGTCGCATAAAGGGGCGCGCACACATCGAGCCCGGCGCTGAGTGCGGTCCGAAAGCCCTGCGCCTCTGCGCCTCGTGAAATGGCCAGTTTGGCGGCGGCAAGTGCTTCTGGCGCAATCAACGTCATGCGACGCGCGAACTTCATCGTCTCTTCTTGCAGGCTCGCTGTCGGAACGACACGGTTGACGATGCCAAGAGACAGCGCGGTTGCAGCATCTACCTTTTCGCCGAGATAAATCAGCTCTCTTGCACGCTTGTGGCCGATGACCAGCGGCATGATGAAGGCTGGGCCAACTTGCGACAAAAGTGCTTCGGGCTCACCAAAAATAGCATTGTCGGCCGCAATGGTCACATCGCAGAAAAGCGACAATTCGCAACCTCCGCCAAGCGCATGCCCCTGCACAGAAGCGATGACCGGCTTGCGCAAGGTCCAGGGCGTCATCAGCGTGCGCATGCTGGTTGCAAGTCGCTCATGATATTTGAGTGCATCATGTTTCCAGGGCGACGGGCCCGCATGGCTGCCGCCAATATCAAATCCGACGCAAAAGGAGCGCCCGGCTGCATCCAGCACGATCACGGATGTCTCAGGATCGGCATCCGCCTCCTTCAGCACGCGTTCCAATTCGAGGCGCATGTCCATGCTGAGGGCATTCAGCTTGTCAGGCCGGTTGAGCGTGACGATACCGATCTTGCCCTCGGCGCGGCGCAATACGAGTTCTTCAGCCATTTTTCCCTCTTCGGAGTCACGATTCATGAGCGTCGCGTGTAACGATGAGCGCATCGACAATCATGCAGCCGCGTCCCGCCTCTCGCACCTTGATCGGGTTAAGATCGATCTCGTTCAATTGGTCGCGGTTCGCCCAGGCGAATTTGGCCACCCGTTCGATGCAATCGACGAGCTGCAATCTGTCTGCAGCGGGCCGATTGCGATAGGCTCCAAGCAGGGCGGCCCCACGCACGGCGGCGATCATCTCCTGTGCCTCGCCTGCGCGCAGCGGCAGCATGCGAAGCGAGAAATCTTTCATCACCTCAATGCCAACGCCACCCATCCCGAAGGCGACGGACAGGCCAAAATCCGGGTCCCGCGATACGCCCACAAAAACCTCGATGCCATCGGGAACGAATTCCTGCACAAGCCATGAGTCCACAGGCGCTCCCAGCGCGCGTGCGACTTCAATCATGCGCGCCAGTGCCGCGGCGAGTTCCCCGTCATCTCGCAGTCCAACCGCAACCAGACCATGATCTGATTTGTGGGGAACTTCATCGGCCGCGATTTTCATCACCACAGGATAGCCGATCATATTCGCCGCTTCACATGCGCTCGCCAGATCGACGCAGAGGCACTCGCGTGGAATTGGCAGACCGGCAGTGACGAGGAGGCGCTTGGCGTCATGCTCATTGATGGTGCGGCCAGCGGGCAAGACTGTTATGGGGTCTTCAGCGAAGACAGGCGGCGGCGCGCGGTGCCACTCCATCAGACGCTGGATCGCACCCAGGCCCTGCCTTGCCCCGCCGACAACAGCCACGCCCGCATCGGCGAGATAACGCACCTGGCCCGTGTGCATGACACCGGGCCGCATGCTCATCAAAAAATGCGGCTTTTGGCTGTTTCGCGCGGCTTCCACAAGGATGCGCGCATAATCAAGCTCACGCCCTGCGCGGCCAAGCGGTTGGTCGTCAACAGAATCGCTGCTGCAGAAAACGATGACATCCGTCGCCTCATTCTCATCCAACACACGCAAAGAGATCGGCATATTGCGGGATGCGTCGCCATTGCCCCATGCGTCCAGCGGGTTCCCGTCTCCCGTGATCGGGCCGACATCCGCTTCGATTCGTGCACGGCCCTCCGCCGCCAACGGAGCAAGCTCGATGCCGGAAGCGGTGGCAACATCCAGAATGAGTTCTGCCTGTCCGCCCGAAGTCGTCAGAACATTGAGGCCCCGCCCCCGCGGCCAACGTGCGCCTTGGCAAGCTGCAAGGATTTCCGTCATCTCGTCGAGGTCGGTGACTTCGATCGCGCGATGTGCGCGCAAGACCTCTGAAAAGACTCGCGACTCGCCCGCAAGCCCGCCGGTGTGCGATGTGATCGCGTGCTGCGTGCGCTCGCTCTTGCCAACCTTCAGGACAACAACTGGCTTGCCAGCACTGGCCGCACGATCGAGAGCCGCAACAAACATCTGGGGATCACGAATGCTTTCGATGAAAGCGGCTATCACGTTCGTTGCAGGATCCCCCGCAAAATAATCGATATATTGCCCCAGATTGACGACCGCCTCATTGCCGGATGAGACGACGGCGCTGAATCCGAATCGCCGGAGATCGGCCAGCATCGTGCCAGCAATGGATCCGCTTTGGGACACAAGCGCCACATTGCCTGCGAGACCTTGCGCCGTACGAATGGTCTGTTTGAAACTTGTGCTTCGCGCGGACAGATTCAGGATGCCCATGCAATTGGGACCGCAAAGTGCGATACCTGCTTCGCGGCAAATCGCGACGATCCGCTCCTGCAGCGCCTTGCCTTCTGCGCCCGTTTCCGAAAACCCGCTGTCATAGATCACCGCCGCACGAACGCCACGCGCTGCACATTGCTGTATCGCGTCGAGAACACCCGCACGGCCAATGCACAGCGCCGCCAGATCGGTGGCTACTGGCAGATCACCGATCGAAGCATAAGCTTTGTGCCCGAGCAAGTGCTCGAACTTCGGGTTCACGGGATAGACGCCGCCATCGAACCCGAAAACCGCGAGCCCTTCCAGGATCCAGCGTCCCAGGCCCGAGCGTTCGGAGGCACCGACCACCGCGATCGAGCGCGGTGCTATCAGTGGATGAAGGTCCATTGCGTCAGGCGTGAACATCGAGCGGGGCGACAAAGCTCACGCCTTGCATCAGGACGCCACGGCCTGAGCGCCCTTCCCGCTGCTCTCTGGGGATCTTTCGCCCATTCGGATCGCTGAGCCACAGCCGCAGGAGATGGCGCTTGCGCGCCTCGTCCGGCCAGTCCTGGTATTCCCGCCGCGTGTGCAAAGTGACGAAATTATTGAGAAACTGCACGTCGCCGGGCTCAAACCCGATATCGACGGCACATTCCTCTACGGTGTCGCGATAGAGATCGACAGCTTCTTTCTGCAAGGCCGAATAGGGCGGCACACCGGGCAAGCCCTGCGCCTTGTCGATCGCGGCCCCCGCACCTGTCGCACTGAAAAAACCGTCCGTGAATGAAAAGATCGGCTGCTTGAAATAAGGCGCCTCTCCCGGGTTCACTTCGCCCGTGCGCGAGCGGTAAAAATCTCCCGTGAGCGCCTCAACAAGATCGGGACGGACCTTTAGCATGCGATTGTAGACAGTCACCGAACTCGCCACGCGGCTCTCGCCTCCCGCCTTGGCGGTCTTGAGACACAAAAGCCCCACATAGTCGCAGCCATCAGCATGAAACCGCATTTCTGCATTCGTCAGATAACCACGTGTATTCGGGTCGGAGTAATTTCCGCCAAGATCCTTCACATGCCCCAGGATATGACCAAACTTGTTCTGCGACATTGATTCTCCGAGATAGGAACCAAGTCCGAGATAACCAATGGCGCAGCCTTCGCGATCGAGCTCATCCACAGGGAAATTTCGCATCATGACGATACCCCGCCCGTCGAGAAGCTCACGGCGCACATCGACCAGAACTTCGGCGAGGCTGTCGAGATGAAAATTGTCGCTGTCTACATCCTCGATCTTTTTGCCGGACCTGCGGAAACTGGCCACCGCGTCTTTCAACTCGCTGCGATCTGAATCGCTCAGCACGTATGACCAGGTAGAAACGTCAGCAAGTTCCATGGCGCTCCAGTCGGCTGGGTCAACAACAGGCTGCATGGGAACAGCATGAACGCGCTTCATCTCATGGAATGTTCTGAACCCTGTCATTGACCCGACCTCCGCCCCTGTCTCTTTTGTTACTTCATATTCTCGGACGCATTGAACCGCCAATCAAGAAGAAACCCATGCTCATCAGGGCTGGCGAGCTGAAAAATGCGCTTGCCGCGTCGCCTGCAATCGGCTTCCATACGGAAAGCCTAGCGGGAGCTGGTGCTCAATGCGGTCACGAACAAATTGGGGTTACTTATGGCGTGGACCAAGCATCCTGCGCGTATTTTAACCCTCTCCGTCTGGTTAGGTCTCGCAGTCTGCAGTCTTGGTGGCCGGGCTGAAGCTGCCGGACCTGCCGATTTTTATACCGGAAAATCGATAGATGTGATCGTCGGATATTCAGCCGGAGGCAGTTATGACGCCTATGCCCGGCTTGTTGGGAGATTTATCGGGTCGCATGTGCCAGGACAACCGCGCGTCATCATTCGGCAAATGGCAGGTGGGGGCAGCAGGATAGCTGCCAATCACGTGTTCAACGTCGCGCCCCGGGACGGCACTGTGCTGGCGACCGCCGATCAGGCCATGCCCGTACAACAGGCTGTCGGCGATCCCGACATCAAATTTGATACAAGCCAACTCAACTGGATTGGCAATCCGACGGCGGACAACAACCTTCTTGCCGTCTGGCACACAGCCAACATTCGGACCCTTGATGACATTCGCGCCAGGGAAGTCGTGCTCGGCGCGACAGGCATCAACACATCATCGCAATATGCCCAGGCCCTGAACTCGATCGCAGGCACAAAATTCAAGATCGTGCTGGGCTATCCGGGCGCGTCCGAAATGGGTTTGGCCATGGAGAAGGGTGAGATCATGTCGCACACAGCGCCATGGGCGGCCTGGAAAGCGGCTCATCCCGACTGGATCCGAGACAAGAAGATCAACATCATTTTCCAGGTCGGGCTGCTGCGGTCACGAGAATTGCCGGACGTTCCGCTTCTCATGGACTATGCCAAAAATGATCTTGACCGCTCTGCTCTCCAGCTTTTCTCGGCTGCCGCCACGATCGGCCGCCCGCTTTTCTCGACGCCCTTCACACCACGCGAGCGCATTGACGCCCTGCGCCGCGCGTTTGATGAAACTATGGAAGATCCAGAATTCCGGAAGGCCGCGCAGCAGAGCGGCATGGATATTGATCCGGTTTCAGGCGAGGAACTTCAAAAGATCGTCACGAAGATTGTTGCATCGCCGAAGGAAGTGTCCCAGCGGCTTTCATCCATCATCACCTTGCCGGATCAGCGAAAGAACTAATTGGAGTAGCAATGGGCGATTTCAGACACGAAGCGGCTTTTGTACTTGGCCTGCTGTCTTTTTCGGCAAGCTCGGCGCTCGCCGACGATTTTTATCGCGGCAAGACCGTCAATATCGTTGTCGGTTATTCCGCAGGTGGCGGCTATGATCAATATGCGCGGACGATCGCGCGGCACCTGCCGCGGCACATCCCTGGGCAACCCGTCATGATCGTGCAGAACCTGCCTGGCGCCGCGAGCCTTTTGGCGATCCGGCATGTGGAAAACAACGCGCCGCGGGATGGAACCACGATTGCAATGTTCGATCCGGGCTTGATCACAGCCCATCTCGCATCGGACGGAACGCCGAAGCTTGACCTGACACAATTCCGCTGGATCGGCACGATGCTGCGCGATGTGCGCATTTGCTACGCTTGGGGTGCCACAGGCGTGCGGACGTGGGACGATCTCATGAAACGCAAGGAGTTCCTGATCGGGGCGACTGCACGGGGTGCCAATGCCTTTGTGAACGGCATCATCCTGCGTAAGGTGATGGACGCTCCCGTCCGCCAGATTGCAGGATATCCAGGCAGCAACGAGCAACGCATGGCAGTCGAGCGCGGCGAACTTGAAGGCAATTGCGCGTCATGGAGCGCCTTGCCGCCAGACTGGATGGCTGGCCATAAAGTCAATGTTTTCGCCCGTTTCTCGACCAAGCGTCCGGCCGACATGCCGGAAGCGATCCCCTATATCGGCGACCTCACCAGCGATCCCCAGAAAAAGGAATTAATTTCAGTCCTCAATGCGCCAGGTGAACTCGGCCGGCCCTTCGTGCTGGCAAAACAGGTGCCTGACGAGCAGTTGAGGATTCTGCGCAAGGGCTTCGAAGCGACGCTGGTCGATGTGGCCTTTTTGGAGGAAATGAAGAAGCAGACGTTGCCGCTTGATCCTGTATCCGGCGAAGAGGCTGAAGAGATCGTTCGAAATATATATGCGACCAAACCCGCTATCCTCAAAACGGTGGTCGAAATTCTCGAATAGCGGTAAGGCAGATCGACTGGCTCCAGATGAGATGGAGACGGCCTGACCTGCCACTGCCTTTTTGCTCCGCATGAATTCAGGGTCCGGACAGACCGAGGACGGACAGATGAAGCGCGCAAACGGGGGTGTCGGAGGCGGCGCTTTATCATTGGGGGGGCGCAGTATGGCGGGATGGACGTATCCGACGCCATACACCCTGATCAGCGAGTTTGCTCCCGTCAAGACCATCGCAGCCGTGGATGGATCAACCCGCGAATAGGCTGTCACAGCTGGATATTTTGCCGATTGGTGAAACATCTGCGCGCGTCTATTCATGGATCCGCCAGCAGGGATGAAAGGTATCCCTTCTGCTGCAAGGAAGCCGATGGTTTCGCTGCCCCCACCGCATCGTCGTCGTCGTCAGACGTCGCTGCGAGGGATGCGGCCACCAAGGCTTGCGGGAGATTCACAAAATGCCCGCGCAAGCGAAGCCGCTCCAAACCATGGAGCCAGGCCGAAGGCTGTGCAACGCGGCTTTTTTTGCAAGCGAACGGTCTGGATTGGCTGGCGATGGCACCCAAGGCCAAAGCCCGTCAGACCATTCTGTTGAGGGAGCAAATAGCGGTCAGCGTGCTGCGATATTGTTTACCCTCGGAGCCCATGACATGACGCTCCGCTATCGGACGGCGAACGAAGAGAGAAATCCGCGTGAGGATGATCAGCGGTTGATCCAAAAGACCGAGCCGTCGACCTGCTCACGCCTGACGGCACCCCAATTGGATCAGACCATCAGCGGCGCGGTGCCAGAGGTTGGACGCGATCTCCATCGGTCACCTCATCGGGCAGATTGATGACAAGCACATCACCCTCCGCCACACCCTTCGCGACCGCAATCTGTGCCCCGTCTGTCCCGGCAACAATGATCGGCCGGAACCGGACACGATCCTGATCAACGGCGGCGACAAAGGTTTTCGCCTGACGCACGAGCAAGGCGGTGGCAGGAATCTGGATATACTTCTCGAGGGGCACCTGAAGGCTCATGTTGACGAAGCTGCCGGGAGTAAAAAAATCATCCGGATTGTCCAGATGAGCTTCAATCAGCATCGTGCGTGATTTTGAATCGATCTCGCCAGTCATCCGGGTGACATCGGCAGACCGCTTGCGCTCCGGACGACTTGCATCCGAAATCTCAACCTTGTGTCCAACCTTGATGAAGGGCACGTCCTGTTGCTGGAGGTAGGCATAAACGCGGATTCTGGAATTGTTCGATATGGTCACGATCGGCGTGGCACTGACAGAATTTGTCTGCGCATTGGTCACGAGAGACCCTGGATCCATAAAACGTGAAATCACGCGCCCATCCAGCGGAGCTCGAATGGTCAGATAGGACTTGGTTGTCGACAGGACTGCAACATTGTTTTCAGAGACCAGTGCATCCGTTTCGGACTGCAGCATGAGAACCTGAGTGGTGGAGCCGCGCTCATAAAGACCCCTCAATCTCTCCAGATTGCGGCGCTTGTTCATCAGATCAGCAGTTGACGCCGCAAGTTGCTGCTCCAGCTCTGGCGATTCCAGTTCAGCGATGATCTGGCCGGCTGATACAATGTCGCCCTTATCAACCGCAATCGATTTCAGATATCCTGACACTTTCGCATAGAGTGTGACTGAGGCTGACGATTTTACATCGCCCAGAAGCTTGATGGTTCTGAAGTCCGGCCCAGCTCCCGCCTTGATGACTTCAACACGTGGGCCATCCTCAGCAACCTTCGCTTGCGCACTGCGCATGATTGCAACGCGGGCACCCTCCGTTTGATAATGCCTTTGAACCAGATAGGCGGCACCGGATACGAGCACCAAACCCGCTATAATGCCCGTGAATGAGAGTTTGCGCTGCTTATCAACCATGGGCTTTAGCCCCCCGATTTTGCTTTAATGCAAGCTCGAATTGCTCATCGAGCAGGTGCAATTGCGGCGGTTTCTTCCGCAGCAAGGTGTAAAAGATGGGAACGAGCACCAAAGTCGCGAACGTCGCCGCAGCCAGCCCTCCGATCACCGCACGACCCAGCGGGGCGTTCTGTTCGCCCGCCTCGCCCAAGCCCAGCGCCATGGGCACCATGCCCAGAATCATGGCGAAGGCCGTCATCAGGATCGGCCGCAGGCGGGTTTTGGCGGATTCGACCACTGCCTGCACCGGCGTGAGCGAGGGATCGCGCATACGCAGATCATTGGCGAAGCTGATCACCAGGATAGAGTTGGAGACGGAAATGCCGACCGTCATGATGGCACCCATTAACGAGACGACATTGATCGTTGTGCCTGTCGCCGCCAGAATCCAGATGATTCCGATCAGGGCACCTGGCACAGCCATCATGATGATGAAGGGATCTATCCAAGACTGGAACAGGATCACCAACACCGCATAAACGAGGAAGATCGCCAGCAAAAGCCCGAAGGCCAGCAAACTGAACGACTTTTCCATCACCTCATTCTGCCCGCGCAAAAAGATTTTCGTGCTTGAGGGAAGGTCCTTCTGAATATCTGCGATGATCGCCTTGATCTCCCCCGCGACGCTGCCGAGGTCGCGACCTTCGACATTGGCTGCAACATCTATCACACGCTGGATCGTGTAATGATTGATGGAATTCATCACGGACCCTGGAGACACGGACGCTATGTCGCCCAACCTTGTCACCGGTGCATAGGGAACAGAAGTCGGCGTGACCGCTGCGGGTGCCGGCATCAGCGAATTCACGGTGGGTGTGGCTGGGAAGGCCAGAATGTCGTTCACTGTTTCGAGCCGATCGACCGACGTGTTCACGACCACGCTATAATTCACCCCATTTTGGGGATTCAGGAAATATGTCGGGCTGATCGAGGAACTTCCCGCGAGCGAGGCCAGCATGTTATTGGCCACATCGCGTTGTGAGACGCCAAGGCGGGCCGCACGCTGGCGATCAACATCGATCTGCAACGACGGGAAATTCAGGACTTGCGTGATATGGGCGTCAACAAGACCCGGGATCAATTTCATTCTCTGCAGGAGCTTTTGCCCGGTCGCGTAGGAACGTTCAAAATTGGAATCCTGAATTTGGACGTCGATGGGTGCTGACAGGCCAAAGCTCAGGACCTGGCTCACAATGTCTGCGGTCTGGAAGTAAAAGATCACACCCGGAAATTCAGCGGCGAGCTGTTCACGGATCTGCTGCCGAAAATAAGCCGAGGGCTTGTGGGGCGCCTTCAGCGAGATCAGCATCTCCCCATCCGCGCCGGAGACATTGTCGCTCGGCACAAAGGCCAGGTTCAAGGCACCGGGCACGCCGATGGTGACGTTGATCGTGCGCAGCTCCTCACGGGGGATGATCGTCCGGATCTTATCCTCGACAGCCGCGATGATCTGCTCCGTCGCTTCCAGGCGATTCCCGCTGGGGGCGCGCACATGCAGCTTGAGAATACCGACGTCAGCGGTCGGGTAAAAATCCATGCCGACATTGGGCGCCAGAGTGATGGCTGAACCAAGGAGCGCCACGAAGATCACCAGGACGAAACGCCATGACGCCAGCGCCTGCTCGAGCAGGCCCCCGAAGCCGTTCTTCAGCCGGTCAAACCCGCGATCAAAGGCCCCGGCGAATCTTTGAGGAAGGTTCGGCTTCCTGCTGGCGGCATGATCATCGTGATCGCGCAGCAATTGCTGCGCGAGCGCCGGCACGACCGTGAAGGACAGCGCGAAGGACGCCAGCATGGACAAAACGACGGTGATGGCCAGCGGGATGAAGAGAAATCTCGAAGCACCCTCCAGCAGAAGCACCGGAATGAACACGATGCAGATACACAAGGTCGCCACAGTCAAAGGCTGGATCACCTCGGCGGACCCCTCGACGATAGCGACGGTCACCGGCTTGCCCAGCAATTGGTTGCGATGAATATTCTCCATCACGACAGTGGCATTATCAACGAGCATGCCAATGGCAAGTGCCATGCCACCCAGTGTCATCAGATTGATGGTCTGACCGGTGAAATAGAGACCGGCGACACCTGCAAAAATGGACAGGGGGATAGAGGCTGCCACGACCAGGGTGTTGCGCCAGCTGCCAAGGAAAATAAGAATCATCAAGGAGACGAGCACCGATGAGATGACCGCCTCTTTCACCACGTTGGAGACGGCCGCGCGAACGAAGACGGATTGATCGAAATCCATCTTCAGCTCAAGCCCGCTTGGTGCGGTCTCCTGAATCTCGGGCAACATATTGCGTACGGCGTCCACGACCTGAAGCGTTGAAGCCGTCGTGTTCTTCAAAATGGGGAGGAAGCTGGCGCGCTGGCCATTGATCCGAACGATATTGCTCTGCTGGGAGAAGGAATCCTTGACGGTGGCGATGTCCCCCAGAGTGACCATCACGCCCTCGCGCACGCCAACCGGAAGATTGTTGAACTGATCAACGACACGCGGGCTCGAATTGAGCTGGATGCTGTATTCCTTGGGTCCCAGACGGGCAATGCCTGCGGGCACGATCACATTTGTCGTGCCCAGCGCATTGACCACGTCCATTTGCGAGAGCCCCTTGGCCCCCGCCTTCATCGGGTCGACCTCCACAATGATCTGACGATTTTTGCCGCCGAAGGCTCCCGGTATGGACAGGCCGGGAATCGTGAACAATCGGGTACGCAAGAAGTTATTGGCATAGTCAGATAATTGCTGTTCGGGCAGCGTGCTGGTGTTCAAGGTGACCTGAACAACCGGGACGTTAGAGGCATTGAACTGAATGACATTGGGCGGCTGCATGCCGGGGGGCGCAATGCGCAGAACAGCATTGCTCTGTGCCGTGATCTGGGCAATCGCGGCACCAATGTCCGCACCCTGCCGGAAATAGATCTTGAGGATACCCTGACCCGGTATGGAGAGCGATTCAATGCGATCAATACCATTGACCGTCGTCGAATAGGCACGCTCGCTGACCAGAACGACACGCCGCTCCATGTCTTCCGCACTCAGACCATTGTAGCTCCACGCCACATAGACGACCGGGATATCAATGGCCGGAAAGATATCAACGATCATCCGTGATACCGAGATGAACCCGGTCAGCATGATCAGAATGGCGGATATGGCCATCGTATATGGGCGCCTCAGCGCGAGCCTGACAAGGCTAAGCATCTCGTTATTCTCCCCTTGGGCCCTAGGGTAGACGAGACCATGAGTGATACGCAAGTTGCCAGTTTGTCCTTTACCTCACGTCCGGCGGGCCAAGTTTAGATTTCCGCTGATAATATCACTGGTCATTTTCTGCAATCTATGGTCCAATTTCACAGCAACGCTCTCCCAAATTGGATAATGTAGCCCTGTGTGAAGCACTTGGGCTCCGTGGTCCATGATCGATAATCTTCTCCAAGCAGTCCTGAGTCCTTCGCCAGCAGTGAAGCTATTGCCTGAAAAAGACATTCCGGAGGCGCCTGGTTGCCAAAAACTCTGTGAGGATGGCTCTCATGATCATCCGTCCTCACGCCCTCAATCAATTTTTACATATCGACCCATGGCCAATGTCACCCCGGTCGAGACCTCAAGCCAATGAAAGCAACTGACTATGACCGCCCTGGGGCGTCCAGGCATCCAGCATTTGCAGGGCAGTCCGGATGACGGCGGCCTGGTTGCAGATGACTGGCTTCCCGAACTCGCGCTCGAGCTGAACCGCGACGGGTTCGGCGATCCACGACCCGCCGCCGATGTAGACGACATCGCAATCTGGGTTTTCCTGAAAAGCCTTCTTTCCCAACTCATAGGCGAGGCCCATGTGATCGCTGGACTTGATCTTGTGAAAGTCGACGGGCGCGAGTTGGTTAACCGCCTTGCCGACAATCCGCGCACCGCCTCGTGCGAAGAACTGGTCAAGGCAATCATTCATCTCGTCGTTCCATTTATTCGCGACAGCAACCTTTTTTGCGCCAAGATCCTTCGCTGACTTCACGACGGAGAGCACCGTCGATGTCACCGGTAATCCCGACAATTCGTGGATATGGTCCAAAAGGCGATCATGCGCATCGACGCCGATCAGGATGGGCAGAGGAACACCGTTCTGAATAATCATGTCAACATCACGATCCATCAGCATCTGAACATATTTATCCACCGGCGAAAATACCCGCTCGACATCGCTTTTTGAAAATTCTTTCAGCCCTACGCCAACCATGACTTCCATCACGCCCTTTGGTGCCAAGCGATAAAACTCATAGGCATGATTGTCGACGATCAGACCCGGGACGAGACAGCCAAGCTTGTATTTCGGTGCAAAATCCTCAAACATTTCAACCTCACTTTAGGCGTTTCTTTTTTTATCGCTGGATCAGGGCGTTACATGAACCCCTCGGTGAAGTCCCTGCCTGCCAGTCTCGCCTTCGGATAGGTGAGCGCGCTTTGCGTGAAGCCAAAACGCACGCACATTTCTGCCATGGCGATCGAACAGGCTTTGGTATTGAGGACCTGTACGCCCGTCTCGCGCGCAAGATCATCGGGATCGACGACATATGGGATAAGGGCTCCCCCCAGGGGCACGATGATTTCCGCGCCGCGATCGACCATCGACCTGATAAGCGACGATGTCTTGTCAAAAATCTCGTCCTTACGACTTTGCA
>CAIWVR010000191.1 GCA_903916165.1 uncultured Hyphomicrobiales bacterium
CGACCAGATAGTGCTGCTGGAGGTGACCGTCATCGAGCACCGCCCGCCGGGCGGGCGCAACACGCGCGCGCCCTACCGCGTCGTCGTGGCGGACGAGACGGGCGAAATCGCGCTCGTGTTCTTCCTCGCCAACCAGCAATGGGTCGAGCGCTCCTTGCCGCTGGGCGCAAAGCGCTGGGTGTCGGGCAAGCTCGAATTATGGGACGGCCATTTGCAAATGGTCCATCCCGACAAGGTGCTGGACGAGGCGGCGCTGGCGAAACTGCCCGCCGTCGAGCCAACCTATGGCCTGACCGAAGGCCTCACCCAGCGCGCCCTGCAGAAGGCAGCTGAGGGCGCGCTCGCCAAGGTGCCCGACCTGCCGGAATGGATCGACGCGCCGCTGGTCGCACAACGCCGCTGGCCGACCTTTCGCGATGCGCTGAACGCGCTGCATCGGCCAGACTCACCCGCCGCCTTCGATCCGCAACACCCGGCGCGGCTGCGGCTCGCCTATGATGAATTGCTCGCCAGCCAGGTTGCACTCGGCCTGATGCGCGCCAGCGCCAAGAAACTCGGCGGACGCGCCAGCCTCGGCACAAGACACATGTCCGACAGGATCCTCGCCGCCCTGCCCTTTTCGTTGACTGGCGCGCAGGTCGAGGCCCTGGCGGAGGTGCGCGCCGATCTTGCCTCGCAGGACCGCATGTTGCGGCTCGTGCAAGGTGACGTTGGTTCAGGCAAGACGCTGGTCGCGCTGCTCGCCATGGCCACAGTCGTGGAGGCAGGCCGTCAGACGGCGATGATGGCGCCCACCGAAATTCTCGCCCGCCAGCATTATGAGCGCATGCTGCCGCTGTGCGAGGCGGCCCGCATGACGCTCGCCCTGCTCACCGGGCGCGACAAGGCGGCCGAGCGCCGCAAGACCTTGGCCGCGCTGGAGTCCGGCGACATTGATGTGGTGGTTGGCACGCATGCCCTGTTCCAGGAGGCGGTCGCCTTCCGGGATCTGGGCCTCGCCGTGGTCGACGAACAGCATCGCTTCGGCGTGCATCAGCGGCTTGCGCTGGGCGCCAAGGGCGAGGCGGTCGACATTCTCGTGATGACGGCGACGCCGATCCCACGCACGCTCGTGCTGACCTATTTCGGTGACATGGATGTCTCCGTATTGCGCGAAAAGCCGGCCGGTCGCCAGCCGATCGACACGCGGGCCCTGCCCATCGAGCGGCTCGACGAAGTGGTGGCGGGCATCGGTCGCGCCCTGCAGAAAGGTGCGCGCGTCTACTGGGTCTGCCCGCTGGTCGCTGAAAACGAGGATCTCGACCTCGCCGCCGCGACCGAGCGCGCCGAAGTGCTGCGCCAGTTTTTCGGCGACCGCGTCGGTCTGGTGCACGGCCAGATGAAGGGCACCGACAAGGATGCGGCCATGGAGGCCTTCCAGCGCGGGGAGACAAGCATCCTTGTCGCGACCACGGTGATCGAGGTCGGCGTCGACGTGCCGCAAGCCACCATTATGGTGATCGAGCACGCCGAACGCTTCGGCCTTGCGCAATTGCACCAGCTGCGCGGCCGCGTCGGGCGCGGGTCGGACCGCTCGACGTGCCTGCTGCTTTACAAGCCGCCGCTGGGCGAGGTGTCGGAAGCGCGCATCACCATCATGCGCGAGACGGAAGATGGTTTCCGCATCGCCGAGGAAGACCTGAGATTGCGCGGCGAAGGGGAAGTGCTCGGCACGCGGCAATCCGGCACGCCGGGCTTTCGCCTCGCCAGCCTCGACGTGCATGGTGCCCTGCTGCCGGTGGCGCGCGACGATGCGCGCATGATTGTCGAGCGCGACCCGATGCTGGAGACCGAACGCGGCAAGGCCGTGCGGACGCTGCTGTATCTGTTTGAGCGGGACGATGCGGTCAGGTTGCTGCGAGCTGGATGAGCGGGCATTGCCAGCGCAGCCAATCCATCCAAGCCGCGCCTGATGTGGTGACCCGAAGACCGCGGCACGCATTCAAAGCGACGATCACGCGGACCTCGATGGCTTTGATTTGCGGGCAATCGCGCAAGCTTTGTCAGCGTGTTGCCCGCTCAAGCGCTGCAGCGACAAATTTGTTCAGACTGACGCCTGACTTTTTCGCCGCAGTCGCCACCGCTCGATGAAGTGGGGGATCGACCCGCACGACGAACTGGCCAGAAAAGGGCCTTTCCGGTTCCTCACCGCGCTGCTTGCAGAATGCGAGATAATCCTCGACCGATTCCGCCAGTGCCGTCTTGAGTTCGCTCACAGACCCACCTTGAAAGGTGATCACGTCGCGCAGATCGACGACATCGCCATGGAACAGCTCTGCCACCTCGTCATAGGCGACGATCGCCTGGTATCCCTTGTAGGACATCGTGTTCATGGCAAAACCCCGGCTTCGAGCAGGAATCGACGAACCGACCTCAACGCGCCCTTGTCCGTCTCTTTTTCGGGGTGCGGCCGATGAAAGACGGCGCGCACGCCGCCAAAGGCGACGCGAACGCGAGACCCGCCCCCCTCGTCGATCTCGGCACCGAGAGCTTCAAAAAGCGCCTCGACATCACGCCAGGGCACATTGGCCCTGACCGGATCGGCGAAGACAGCGCGCAAGGTGGAAGCGTGCTTGCCTCGCAAGGACATTTAGTATCATTTTTTGGTATCAAAAACTTAATGTTGAAAGAATCAAGCGTTTTCCGTCGTCAGCACCTTCTGAGCCTTGGCCCTCTCGGCCAGCGCACCCAGCGCCAGTTGCGTTTCTGGCTGGATCAGCCCCGCCGACATGATCAGCTTGGCGGCATCATCCGGCGACATCGGGATTTCGATGACGTCGGCGACCGGCAGGAAGAAGTAGAAGCCCGTCGTCGGATTGGGCGTGCACGGCAGGAAGACCGAGATGTGATCGCCCATGGGCAATGCCTTGCTGAGCGTGGCAGATGGCGGGGCGGAAATGAAGACGATCGTCCACATGCCCTTGGCCGGGAACTCCACCAAACCCACGCGGCGGAATGACGTGCCCGATTGCGAGAAAATCGTCTCGAAGATCTGCTTCACGCTCTTGTAGAGGCCCCGCACGACCGGCATCCGGTCGAGGATGGCCTCGCCGATCTTGATCAGCGTGCGTCCCGCCAGATTGGCGGCCAGAAACCCGAGCAATGTCAGCCCTACGAAGGCCACGACCACGCCGACGCCGGGAATATGCACTGAGCTGTAAGTGTCCGGCGACAGCGCCGGCGGCATCAGCGGCTTGACCCAATTGTCGACCGTGTCGATGAACCACCACAC
>CAIWVR010000192.1 GCA_903916165.1 uncultured Hyphomicrobiales bacterium
CAAGGCCTGGTAGCGGTCGCTATTCCCTCTCCCGCTTGCGGGAGTGGGTGGCTGGCGTAGCCAGCGGGGTGAGGGCGGCAGCCGGTGCGCTGGCCGACAGCCCTCATCCGTCGCGCTCCGCGCGCCACCTTCTCCCGCCCGTGCGGGAGAAGGAGATGCGCCGTCTTGACGGTCACACCAGATCAGCCGCATTTGCGCGCACCCTCGGCAAGGCGAAGACGCCGACCTGAAAGACAGACCCGCCGGTTCGCCCCGGCGGGTTTTTTTGTGCGGTGGGCGGCAAGGCGCCGTCTCTGCGAAATCTAGGAAAAGATCAGCCGCAGCTGCGCACCCACCATCGGCAGCGCAAAGGCGCCGCCGACGAAGCCTGCACCGCAGATGAGCGCCACGGCGAAGGCCGCGAACACCGTGTGCATCGGCGGATCGGCATCCTCGTCCAAACCGCTGAGCGCGGCGAGAAACGACAGGCCGAGCACGTAGCTGAAGATCACAACCAGCGGCATCATGAGGAAGAGGGTCATCGACGCCAGTCCGGTCACGATCGACACGGGCGACAGCCCGCCCCCGCGATGCGCAAGGAACAGAGCGCCGCCGACATAGGCCAGCGCCAGCACGATCCTGAACGAGCGGTCGAAGCCGCCGCCAAAGACCCTGGCGCGGGCCTCGGCCCATGCGGCGAGGGCCGCCTCCCGTCCTGTCATCACCCATGCCCCTGCCTGACGGATCCCGCGCCATCTTGACCCCGGCGCGCGCCGATGTTCTGACATTGGGATGCGTGACTGGGCAAGCCATCTGGGGCGGTTTCTGCGGTTGGGGCTTCCCGGCCTCGCCGTCTATGCGCTGGTGCTTCAGGCCTTCCTGACCGGTGCGACACCCGCCGCCGCCTTCGATCCCACCAGCGCGCCGCTCTGCGCCGAGCTGGCCAGCGGCGGTCCCGGCACGCCCGGCGTTCCCTCCGAACCGCATCATCCCTCGCTCTGCGTCACCCATTGCAGCGCGGCCACCCCGGGCTTCCTGACAGGCGCGCGCACGGCAGGCCTGCCGGTTCGTCTCGCCCTTCGCGCAACACCCGGCCCCGCCCCGGACGAGGCCGGAGCTCCCCTTCCCCTTCATCGAGGTCCAGGCGCCCGCGCGCCGCCGCAAGTCTGATTGAACCGGTCACCTTTCAATCAATCTTCCGCACAGGATTTCATCCCATGTCTCGCATCCATATCGCGGCGCTTGCCGCCATCTGTCTCGCCCTGCCCGCGCAGGCCCATGTCACGCTGGAAAAGCCCGAAGCCAGTGCCGGCCAGCCCTACAAGGGCGTGCTGCGCATCGGCCATGGCTGCGCCGGCTCGCCGACCACCTCGCTCAGCATCGAGATCCCCGATGGCGTCGTGGCCGTCAAACCCATGCCGAAAGCCGGCTGGACCTTGCAGACGCAGCAGGGCGCCTATCCGCAGGCCGTCACCGTCTATGGCCAGACGCTCACCTCGGGCACGCGGCGCATCACCTGGTCGGGTGGTCGCTTGCTTGAATCCGAATATGACGAATTCGTCTTCGTCGCCCAGATCGCGCCGGGCGTCGCCGGTCCGGTCTATCTCCCGGCCGTGCAAGGCTGCGAGACGGGCGAGCATCGCTGGGTCGACATTCCAAAGGCCAGCCAGACGGCGCGCGACCTCAGCTATCCTGCCCCGATCCTGCGCGTGGCCGCCGGTGAGGCGAAGACGACGCAGGCCGGCCCTTTGCGCATCGAACAGGCATGGTCTCGCGCGACGCCGGGCGGTGCCAGCGTGGGCGTGGGCTACCTGCGCCTGACCAACGCGGGCAACACGCCCGAACGCCTGCTTGGCGGGGCGACGGACATCGCCGCCCGCATCGAGACGCATGACATGAAGATGGAAGACGGCGTGATGAAGATGCGGGCCTTGCCCCGAGGCATCGAGATCGCGCCCGGTGCCACGGTGGAGCTCAAGCCCGGCGGCATGCATCTGATGATCATGGGGCTGAAGCAGGGGTTGAAGGCGGGCGAGTCGATCCCGGTGAAATTGCAGTTCGAGAAGGCCGGTGTCGTGCCGGTCTCCTTCAGCGTGATGGGCATGGGCGCGCCTGCGCCGGGGGCTGCCGCAGGCAGCGAGCCGGAGATGGATCACTCGAAGCATATGATGGCAAAATAGACGGCGCAGCCCGCGACCGCCCCCTGAAAACCGGCGCGCCCTTGTCCGCAAAGGCGCGTCGGCCCCCGGCGTGATCCTCGCAAAGGCACCAGGGTGCCGCTCTCAGCGTATTGCACTTTCGTCGCATACGAGCACTTGCCGGGCCGGGGGCTCTGGGCTAGGGAAACGCGTCCCCACGCGCCCCTCCCCCATCGGTGCGGCTCCTGAAGCACGGGACACATGGAGAAAATTCCTTATGATCACCCGTATGAAGGTGTTGGGCGCGGCCGCTCTCTCTCTGGGCCTCGCCGCCAGCCCCGGTGCCGCTCAGGCGCAGGCCGAATTTTTCAAGGACAAGACCGTCAACCTCTACGTCGGCTACAGCCCCGGCGGCGGTTATGACGTCTATGCCCGCATCCTCGCCCGTTTCATGGGGGCCCACATCCCCGGCAAGCCGACCGTCGTCGTGTCCAACATGCCCGGCGCCGGCAGCCTGCGGGCCGCCAATTACATTTATAATGTTGCCGCCAAGGATGGTCTTTCCTTCGGCACGATTGCGCGTGGCGCGGCTTTCGACCCGCTGTTTGGCCTGCCCGGCACGCAATTCGACGCCGCCAAATTCAACTGGATCGGCTCGGCCAATGACGAAGTCTCCGTCTGCGTCTCCTGGACGGCCACCGCGACCGTCACAAACATCGACGATCTGATGAGCAAGGAGCTGATCGTCGGGGGCACCGGCGGCAGCGCCGACACCGACCAGTTCCCGCGCGTGCTGAACGGCGTACTCGGCACCAAGATGAAGGTCATCATCGGCTATCCCGGAGGCAATGACGTCAACCTCGCCATGGAGCGCGGCGAAGTGCAGGGCCGTTGCGGCTGGTCATGGTCGAGCGTCAAGTCGACCCAGCAAAAATGGCTGGACGACAAGAAAATCAGCGTCCTCGTGCAGCTCTCGATGAAGAAGCACGAAGACCTGCCCAACATCCCGGCAGTCATCGACCTCGCCACCACCGACGACCAACGCCAGATCCTGAAGCTCGTCTTCGCCCGCCAGGTCATGGGCCGCCCGTTCCTGGCACCCCCGAATGTCCCGGCCGACCGCATCAAGGCCCTGCGCGATGCCTTCTGGGTCACGATGCAGGACAAGGAACTGCTCGAGGAAGCCGACAAGGCGAAGCTCGAAATCACGCCCGTCCGGGGCGAGGACATCCAGCAGCTCGTGATCGACGCCTATAAGGTGTCGCCCGACATCGCCAAAAAGGCCGGCGATCTGCTCAAGTAAGCCCGGTGGGGGGTGGCGCGGAAACGCTCCATCCCCCACTTGCCCTCACCCGCCTGCATGCGGGAAGATGCGTGAAGGCCAAAGGCCGCGCCAGACACTATCAACAGACCATCAGGGAGATGAACATGGGCCGCAATACGGATGACAAGCTGCGCGGATGGCAATCCGACATTATCGTCGATCTCATCAAGCGCTATGAGTTCGAATATATTGCGATGAACCCAGGTGCCAGCTTTCGCGGCCTGCATGATTCCATCGTCAATTACGGCATGGAAGATCCGCCGATGCTGCTGTGCCAGCACGAGGAGATCGCCGTCCAGATCGCGCATGGCTATGCCAAGGCGTCCGGAAAGCCGATGGCCGTCATCCTGCACAATCTTGTCGGCCTGCTGCATGCGACCATGGCGATCTACTATGCCTATATTGACCGCGTGCCGATCTTCATCATGGGCGCGACCGGCCCGATGGACGAGGGCAAGCGCCGCCCGCATATTGACTGGACGCACACCGCGCTCGTGCAGGGCAACGCCATTCGCGATTACGTGAAGTGGGACTACCAGCCCTATTCCATCGAC
>CAIWVR010000193.1 GCA_903916165.1 uncultured Hyphomicrobiales bacterium
GAGAAGCGGCATATCGGGATCCGCGTCGATCGTATGCGCCTTGCCATCGACATTGAGTTCGATGCGTTTGGCCAAGTCATCCTCCTCGTTTTTATCCGGGATCATATATCCCGTTAGGTAGGGCATCCTGTCAGCTTTTGTGCGCAGGGCCAATATGCTTTTGGTCGAGTTGGCGGGCCATGCGAAACTTGTGATCTAAAACCGGAGCCCAGGTGCGTCATGAACGAGTTCTATCGCGGTGCAGACGGGGTCGACGCCGCAGCGCCGTTGATCGTGACGGCCTTGCTCGACGCCGATGCTGCCGCGCGTTTCGAGTCCATGCGCCGCGCCTACTTCCCTGCGGCGCGGAACAAGACGCCCGCACACCTGACACTTTTTCATGCCCTTCCGGGCGCACAAATGTCAGATATCGAAGATGAACTCGCCGAGCGGTGCTGGCAGATGGAACCGTTCCGCGCGCGCGCGAGCGGCTTGCGCTTCCTTGGTGCAGGCGTCGCGGTCAACATCGACGCGCCGGATCTTGTTGCGCTGCACACCGGCATCGCCCGAAGCTGGGCCGAGGTGCTGACTCCGCAGGACCGCCAGAGATTCAACCCGCATGTCACTGTGCAGAACAAGGTGTCGCCCGCGCACGCCCGGCAGACCTTCGACGCCCTGCAGGCCGTGTTCACGCCCTTCGACCTCACGATCGAGGGGCTCGAACTCTGGCATTATCGGGGTGGCCCATGGGAAGCCGCGGGGCGCTTTCCCTTCGGCGGCGCGCCGGTCTGACGCCCGCGCAAGGCTTCATGTTGCGCGTCATCCTTGACCAGCCCGGCGCGCTTCTGAGCAAGAAACAAGCGCTCATTACCAGCGCCCTTCAATCAATCGACCGCGCCGATGGGCTGGTCGCGGGGCGGCCGGTGAGCGGGGAACGACACAGATAGTCTCCCGCGACCTCGAGATCACCGACGCGACGAACATGAAGGACGAGAAGGCGCTCTTCATCGTCGAGGTGTTTCAGGGGTTCGGGTCAATGCGCGGCGACCTGCTGGGGGAGAGCGACATTCATCTCGAGGACGCAGGGTCAGCAGCTTGCGGCTTTGGCGGTCGGACGCGGGCATTCTGCTGTGAGCGCAAGGCGCCAGTTTAAGTTTTCAGCATGGTGCCCGCAACGACCGGCCCCGTGTGTCACATTCTTCCATTCATCGTTTCGATATTTTCAATCAAGGCCGCCAGAATGGTCACAAATCCCTCATCTGTTTGTGGCAGATCAGGCCCCGACGAGCCGCGTTCTCATGATTGTTGCGCGTTTACGTAAGGAAACCAATGCATAGGAGCCTTGTTATGACAGATCCTGTGCGGCAGCTGATGGTGCCGCCAGAAGCTGCCCCGACGGTGGAGAGCCTCGACGAGCGCGATGTCGTCGCGCTGATGGTTCAGGCGCTTGACGCCAGCTGGATGGCCCTTGCTTTCGCCCATTTTGCAGACGAGCACGAGATACGGGTGACGGACGAGGTTCTGGCCCAGCGCATTCTCGAAAATATCGCGGCCGGGGAGCGTCGGCTTTCGGTCCTGTCTGGCAATGCGCTCGGTGCGCTGGAGCCGCGCGCGGCGAAAAGGCCGGATGGTCGGGCATAGGTGCCGGCATGGCGTGACCCTGCCGACCGCGTCGATGTCATTGAGGTCGTGCGTCGGGCACCGGCGCGGCGGAATCCGTCCTGAGTTTCGAACTTGCGCGACCCATGGTATGGCTCGTGCCTGTTGCAGGTCTGTCCGGCGCTCCCGATTTTCAGTCGCGCCGATGCCATTGCTGGAGTCGACGATGCGGGCGCTCGCCGTCTTCGCACATTATTTCAAGCCTGAGGCCAAAGCGGATTATTCGTCGACGAACAATGACCGACGTGAGGTGCGTCGGGCGTCCATCGAACGGGTTTTGCTCGGCTGGCGTGCGCATTTCGGCGAGTCTGCGATCCTGAACGTCGAGAACAGATCGTTCGAACTGGCACCACCTTGCGCCGACACGCTCGACCTCGTCGTCGTGGTCAATCGCGAAGACCATCTTCTCGACGACGCCTTGCTGCAGCGGTGCGGCGCAAGCAAAGTCGCCTTCGACCTCGAGCAGCCACGCCATCTCCCCTTCATGGCGCAGCGCGTGATGGCGGACCGCAAGGCGCATTACGACTGGCTCGTCTATTCCGAGGAAGACCTGCTGCCGCACGACCCCTCGCTGTTTGCAAAGCTGGCGGCCTTCCAGTCGCAATTCGGACCGCGCCGCGTGTTGCTGCCGCATCGCTACGAAATCAATGGTGCCGCGCTGCGGCCCAAGACCTACATCGACGGCGATCTGAGGTTTGGCCTGATGACGCGGCTGTTCGGACTGGTCGAGGAGAGCCAAACCATCCTGACGCATCGCGATTCTGGCGGCGTGCTGAAATTCGTGCGCGCACAAAACCCGCATTCGGGCTTCTTTGCGCTGACCGCCGGTCAGTTCGAGGCGTGGTCGCGTCTGCCGCATTTCCTCGACATGGACTGCTCTTTCATCTCGCCGCTCGAAAGCGCGGCCACGCTGGGCCTGCTCAAGACATTTTCCGTGTTCAAGCCGGCGCTGCCGCTGCATCACCTCGAGATCGAACATCTCGACGTCAAGTTTTCGGGGATGCAATTGCCAGTTTTGCTGCGGGGCGAGATCGGGGCGGATTGAGGACATAGCCAGACCGGGGAGCCGGGCGCGATCTGCTGTCCTGAAGGACTGGAGCGGGCGAAGGGAATCGAACCCTCGTATGAAGCTTGGGAAGCTTCCGTTCTACCATTGAACTACGCCCGCGACGCGGCCTTGGCTGCAGCGCCACCATAACCTTTTACCCTGCGATCGGGCAAGGGCCGCGCGCGGCCGTTTTTCGGCCTCGCCCAACAAGATTGGGCGGAACCGTCGCGGGGCGCACAAGGGCGGTCGAGGTGGTCGAGGTCTTGCACCAAGCCATCTGAACCGTCCCTTTCGCACGACGGAAGGGGCGGTTCCTCACGCCACGCTTGACGAATGCGCCCGTCTCCCTCATGCACCCGGCATGACCGACATCCCCCTCGCCAAGCCCGCCACCGACCTGCGCATCACCGGCGTCGTCGGGGCCGCGCATTTCACCAGCCATTTCTATCAGCTCGTGCTGCCGCCCTTGTTCCCGCTGATGCGCGAGAGCCTGGCGGTCAATTACACCGAGCTTGGGCTGCTGATGTCGATGTTCTTTGCGGGCTCGGGTCTCTTTCAGGTGCTCGCGGGCTTCGTCGTCGACCGGGTCGGGGCGCATGTCGTGCTGCCTGCTGGCATGGCTTTGCTGGCGGGCTCCATCCTGCTGATGGGCTTTGCGCCGTCGCTTTGGATTCTGTTTGCGCTGGCTCTGCTGGCGGGTATCGGCAACAGCGTCTATCACCCGGCTGATTATTCCATTCTCACCGGGCGCATCACGCCGTCGCGCATGGCGCGGGCCTATTCGGTGCATTCGGTCGCCGGGACGCTCGGCTGGGCGGCGGCACCGGTCACCATGGTGTTCCTGTCGAGTGCCTTCGACTGGCGCGTGGCGCTCTCGATTGTCGGCACCGCCGGGCTGATCTGCGCGGCGCTGGTCGCCATGGACCGCTCTGATCTTGTGATCCCGGCCCAGAAAAAGCCGGTCGAGGCGACAGGCGGCGGCTCAAGCCTGCAGCTGTTCCTGTCTCCTGCCATTCTCATGGCCTTCATCTATTTCACGCTTCTGTCGACGGCATTTACGGGGCTCCAGAATTACCTGCCGACCCTGCTGCCCAACACGCAGGGCGTGTCGCTCTCCTTCGCGATCACGGTGACGACCTTCTACCTCACTGTTTATGCGGGCGGCTCTCTGGCAGGCGGCTTCCTGGCGGATCGCACGAAGAATCATGATCGTGTTATCGGCTTTGGCCTCGTGCCGATGACGCTGCTCAGCCTCGCCATGGGCTATGTGCCCATGTCAGCGCCGGTGCTGCTCGCGGTAGCCATGGCGACGGGCTTTCTGGGCGGCATGACCATTCCCTCACGCGACATGCTGGTGCGCTCGGCGGCGCCGCGCGGGTCGGAAGGCAAGGTTTTCGGCTTCGTTTATTCGGGGCTCGACCTTGGTGCCCTGATTGCGCCACCTGCCATCGGCTACATGCTGGACCATGGCTCGATCTACGGTCCCTTCATCTTCATTGCCCTGACGCTCCTCGGCACGCTCGCGCCGGCCTTCTTCGTCGCCAGGCATCGTCCGGACGCGTAGCAATTGCGGCGGCAGGGCGCTATATTCTTCGCCATGACCGAGAGAAGCGAAACAGACACCCTGCCAGCCGAGAGCGACCCCGAGGTTGCGCGGCTGATCTGGCAGATGGTTGGTATCGGCCTCGCGCTTCTCGGCGCTGCGGCGGCGCTGCTCTGGTGGCATTTCGGGCCAGTGATTTTCTTCGATATTCTGGCGACGTTGCAGAGCTGTTTCTGAGGAGGAGATGGCAGCCATGAACGCCAACCAGAAACGGCTCCTTCTGCCGATCGCGATTCTCGCATTGGGCCTTGTCGCGCTGATCGGGGCTGTGGCCCTGATTCTGGGAGGTGGCGGCGAACAGGGGCGGGTCTCCTCCATCGGCGGCCCCTTCAGCCTCACCGACCAGAACGGCGCGCGGGTGACCGAGGCGACCTATCGCGGCGCGCCCTCGATCGTCTTCTTCGGCTTCACGCATTGCCCGGACGTCTGCCCAACGGCGCTGTTCGACATGTCGGAGGTGCTGAAGCGACTGCCAGCCGACAAGCGTGTGTCTGCCTTGTTTGTCACCGTGGACCCCGAGCGCGATACGCCAGCTATCCTGAAAGACTATCTGTCGAGTTTTGATCCGCGCATCTCGGGCCTGTCGGGCACACGATCCGAGATCGATGCGGCGCTGAAATCCTATCGCGTCTATTCAAAAAAACAGCCGCAGGAGAATGGCGACTATTCGATGGACCATTCGGCCATCATCTATCTCATGGACAAGCAGGGACGGTTCGTGACCGCGCTGAATCTCCAGTCGCCTCCTGAAGCTGTGGCGAAGGAAATCCAGCGCTTCATGTGAGGGGTCAGAAAAAGCCGACCGGGAAATATTTCAGATAGAGATCGGCATAGACGCCCCGCTGGTGGAGTTGTTTCAGGCCATATTCCAGGAGCCTGCGCAGGTCGCCATTGCCCTTGCGCAGCGCGATGCCGATACCTTCGCCAAAATAGCGCTCGCTCAGGAAGGGCCCGCCGCGAAAGGCGCAGCACCCGCCCGCATCCGTTCCGTTGAGCCACAGCGCCAGCGACACGCCGTCCCCGAACAGCAGGCGAATCTCGCCCGCCTTCAGCGCCGCGCGCGCGGCATTGGCCGTCTCGAAGGTCCTGATGTCCGCGCCGCCAAACAGGTCGCGCAGAAAGGCCTCATGCGCCGTGCCTGCCTGCACGCCCACGATTTTGCCACGCAGCGTCTCGGGACGCACATCGTCGAGCTCCGTCGCGTCGCGGGCGGAGACGAAGCGGCCCGGCGTCCGGTAATAGGGCGCGGTGAAGTCGATCTCGGCGCGCCGCTCCGGCGTGCTCGCCATGGAGGCGATGACGGCGTCCGCACGATTGTCGGTGAGCGCGGGCACAAGCGTGTCCCAGCGGCGTGGCTGTATGGTGCAGCTGATCTTCAGTTCCTCGCACAGCGCGCGCGCCAGTTCGACATTGAAGCCGGTCAGCGAGCCGTCCGGCAGGGCGAAATTGAAGGGCGGGTAATCGTCTTCTGTCACGAAGCGGATGACGCGCGGGGCGGGCACCACTGGCCTCTCGATGCGTCGCTGCGGATCCCACAAGCTTGGAATGGTGGATTGCTGCGCCAGTGCGATGTGACCCATAACAGGCAATAAAGCCAGGACTTGACAGATTAAAACCCATTTCGGGTAATGTCCGGAGCGCGGTGCGTGCGTGGTGTGTCGGGGCGTGTTCATGATCCCTGCGATGTCAGCCGAACTTTCAGTGTCGAACGCATTGAAGCGCGACAGCCCCTCAACGCGCAAGCGTCCAGAATCCTTGCAGTTTTTGGCCGGCCATGTACAGGACGCCATTCTCGACAATTCTGTCCGGCGGGCGGCCTTGATCGGGGTTTGCCCCCATGAGGTCCTGCTGGCGGAGGGCTGCGTTGGCGAGACAGATTATTATAGCTGGCTCGCGGCACATCTGGACACTGCCTTTCTCTCGTCCGATCACGTCTTGGCAGATGATGTCAACTGGCGGGCGGCGTTGCGCACGGGCGTCGCCCGACTCGCCGATGGCCGCTGGCTGCTGGCCCCGCGCGGTGCCGAGAGCGTGGCGCTGTTGTTGCGGATCATGCCAGAACAGGCCGGGTGGCGTCTGGCGCTTGCGACGCCTTCGTATGTCGAGCGTTTGGTGGTCGCGCAATTTGCGCCCGAGATCGCCGCCGATGCGTCCGAGGCACTGGTGCGTTCGCGCGCCGATCTCTGCGCGCGGCAGGGTGGGGCGCGCGCGCATGCTGCCTTGGCGCTGGCGCTGTTGGTCCTGCTGCCGCTCGAACTGGTTCATGGCTTTCACGCCTGGGCTGTGGTCTTGCTCGTTCTTGCGCTGACGATGTGCGTCGCGGTGCTGGTGCGCATTCTGGCGACCGTGATGTCGCTTGTGCCAGAACGGCTTCCCCCGAGCCTGCCTGACGCAGCCCTGCCGACCTATACGGTCCTCGTGGCGCTTTATCGGGAGACGGAGGTCGCTGCGCAATTGGTGACGGCGATGGCGGCGCTCGATTATCCAGCCGCAAAACTCGAGGTCATCTATCTGGTGGAGGCCGATGACACGGCGACCTGGCGCGCGCTTGTCGCACAGGCTCTCCCCCCGCATCACCGGATCGTCAAGGTGCCCGACGGCGCGCCGCGCACCAAGCCGCGGGCACTGAACGTCGGCCTGATGGTCGCCCGTGGCGCGCATCTCGTGATTTATGATGCCGAGGATCGGCCTGACCCCGATCAGTTACGCAAGGCGGCGGCACGCTTTCACGCTGGATCTCCGAAACTCGCTGTGCTGCAGGCGCATCTTCGTATCGAAAACGCGGGCGACAGCTGGCTGACGCGCCTGTTTGCGCTGGACTATGCCGCGCAATTCGAGACTCTTCTGCCCGGACTGGCGCGGCTCGGCCTGGCGTTGCCGCTGGGCGGCACGTCCAACCATTTCAGGACGGAGATCCTGCGCGAGGCCGGCGGCTGGGATGCGTGGAATGTTACTGAAGATGCCGATCTCGGCCTGCGTCTCGCGCGTCTTGGCTACCGCTGCGAGACGCTGCGC
>CAIWVR010000194.1 GCA_903916165.1 uncultured Hyphomicrobiales bacterium
AACCCTCGACAAGCCAATTGCGCAGGCGTCACGAATCACACCTTCCATCATCCAACGGAACGGCACACGACACCGGAGACAATCCAATCGGCTTTGACAATCGCGTATGTCAACATGCATGTGCCGAGCGCGGCCAAAATCCGCCACCAGAAGAGGCGCGGCACCACCCGGCCTGCAGCACCCTGCGCATGGCAGCGCTGGCAGCTTGTGCTAGAAAGCCGGATGCGGTGCCCTTGCCGCCCCCGGAGATGGACAAACATGACGAGTCCCATGGCGATCGCGATCTATTTCACGATCTGGTGGATCGTGCTCTTCGTCATTCTCCCGTGGGGCGTGCGTTCGCAACAGGAGGAGGGCGACATTGTCGCAGGCACAGACCCCGGTGCGCCCGTGGCCCCGCGCCTGCTGATCAAGGCTGCAGCGACGACGATCCTCGCCGCCATCCTGTTCGCAGGCCTTTGGGTCTTCATGGAATACATGGCCTGATCGCTTGACCGCGTGCCATCGGGCGTTTAGGCAATCCTCACTCGAGCGGGCCAACCCCGCTGCTTCGCCCGATCTGGCGCAGACATCGAGTGACTGGCCGTCATCGGCGAAAGGTGAGAGCGCGTAGCTCAGTTGGTAGAGCACGTGACTTTTAATCATGGGGTCGTGGGTTCGAGTCCCACCGCGCTCACCATTTTCTTTATTTTTCAACATGTTAGCGCAAAAGTAGAGCTTTTTTCTGGACGCGACGATTGCGTGTGAAAATCTCTCCGTAGGTCGGCGCGGGGCCAATTCCTACCGGAAAATCCGGCTCAAGTACCTGATTTTGCGAGAAATTTCCGTTAATACGCAGGAAAACTGAGCCGCTTTTGAAGACGGGATCGCACCTGACATCCTATGCGAACTCACATCAAAATCGCCCAACCATTCGGCATCCGACCAAGGTACAACGCAGCTGCCAGCCTGGCACAAGGCGCACCGCTTCCTGCTGATCCTCAATCGCTTATCGCCCCCGAACCTTTCTCGACATGCCACGCGCTCCAAAGCTGACGATACAAAACCAGCCCTGGGAGACGTTTTTCGGGGGCAAGGTCACCCGCATTCCCGGGCAAAAATACGCTAACGGGATTTTATGCTTAAGTGTTTGTCCTGAAGGGCCCGTCCGAGATATCATTCGGAAGACAGGCTCTGGTTCGTGGGCGGGTTATTCGCCCAAGCAGTGGCGACAAAGCGTTAAGGGGGAGCGACTGTGGCAATCAAGAAGGATATGCTGAAACTGGGGTTCTTTATTCGGCCAACAGGTCACCATATCGGCTCGTGGAGGCATCCGGAAGCTCAGGCCGACGCAGGCGTGAACCTGCCCCATTTTGTCGAATTGGCGAAGACAGCCGAGCGCGGTCTGTTCGATATGATTTTCTCGGCAGACTCGCCAACCGCCTTCACCGCCGAGGCGTCGAGCCTTCACCGCACCCATTATGTCGCCTGGATCGAGCCCTTCACGCTCCTGACGGCGCTTGCGACCCATACGACGAATATTGGGCTGGTCTGCACGGCGAGCACGAGTTTCGAAGAGCCTTACGCGCTTGCGCGCCGCTTCGCTTCCCTCGACATTGTCAGTGACGGGCGCGCAGGCTGGAACGTCGTGACAACGGGTAATCCAGCAGCCGCGGCCAATTTCAGCGATGAGCCGCATCTTCCCAAAGCTGAGCGTTACAGGAAGGCACGCGAATTCACTGACGTTGTGCGCGGGCTATGGGATAGCTGGGATGACGACGCTTTCATCCGTGATCGCGAAACGGGCGTCTTCTTCGATCGCAGCAAGATGCATGTGCTCGATCACCACGGGGCTTATTACAACGTCCGCGGTCCGCTGAATGTTGCACGTTCTCCGCAGGGCCAACCAGTCATTGTCCAGGCGGGCGATTCAGATGATGGCCGGGAAATGGCAGCTGAAACAGCAGAAGTCATGTTCACGGCGAATGAAGAACTCGCGTCCGCGCAGGCCTTTTACGCAGATGTGAAAAGTCGCATGGGCAAATTCGGGCGCCGCCCGGAAGACTTGAAAATCATGCCAGGCCTGTCCGTCATCGTGGCAAAAACGCGTCAGGAAGCGCAGGACAAATTTCAGCAATTGCAAGATCTCATCCATCCGGAGATTGGCATCGCAGTGCTGTCGCGCAAGATGGGCTTCGACTTCAGCCGATATCCTGTCGACGGCCCCGTGCCGGAAATTCCTGAAAGCGATGTTCTGTCATCGCGCGTTGGAGCCCTGGTCTCGGCTGCCCAACGCGACAATCTGACCATCCGCGAGCTTTATCAGAAATTCTGCTCGACGCGTGGACATTGCTCGCTCATTGGCACGCCAGTCGATGTCGCCGACGAAATGCAGGCATGGCACGAAGGCGAGGCGGCCGACGGGTTCAATTTCATCGCGCCCTGGTTGCCGGGCGGTCTGGACGACTTCGTCAATCTCGTGGTTCCGGAGTTACAGCGCCGTGGCCTCTACCGTACCGCCTACGAGGGCAAGACCCTGCGTGACAACCTTGGTCTGAGAACGCCAGTCAGTCGCTATGCAGTTGGCGCACCCGGCCTATAGCCCTCCATGAGCGAAGATGTGCCGGTCAGCCGTCAGGCGGCGGTTCTAGGGATCAGCCAGGGCCCGGTTGCTGATCAATCCCTGCCGGTTCCTGTTGCAGATCTGGCGCTGATGCGCCGGATCAAGGCATTGCACCTGGCTTGGCCGTTGGTATTAGTGCTGCATCAGCACTGGGACCACGACAGCGGGATATTCTGACCCGACATATCTGTGGTTGAAAAACGCCCGAAAGCAGTCAGTGCGTCGCAATCGAACGACGCCGCCTGGCATGAGTGTCACTGACGCCATTACTGCCGGTACTCGAAAGCACGGACGGATATTTTTGCGACCTGCTGCATCAGAGGGATCTGATCCAATGGCAGATCCGATGCAATATCGCGTCCGACCAACGCCATTTGTGTCCAAAGAGAATGACGCGCTTTGCCGTCGGCGCGCATGGCCAGGGCTGAAATTGCACATTGCCTTGCCCAAAAGGACCGCCGTGCCGGCAGGTAAACCTTCATCAGCTTGGCGGCGCGCTGTTTCGAGCCCCTCACGGGATAAAGCAAATCCTCCAATGCCTCGCCAGCTTCAAACCATTGATATTCAGATTCAATGTCCAAAATCGCCGTATGCGCCTTGGCCACCGCGGCCAGATTTGTCTGTTCTGGCGGCAGATCCGCCAGAAGCGATGTCATAATTTCCATTGGCGAGGAATGATCAGGATGAACAGGACCGAGGCCGAGATTTTCCACCACTTCAACCAATTTGAACGGGGGGGGAATTCCAGCGTCGCAATTGTCTGCGATCGCCAACGCCAACATCCGGGTGATCACCGTCAAATCGGTTTCAAACAGAGGCATTGCCGATTTCATCTCACGAACAATCTGGTCCACCTCGGACTTTGATAGATCCGGGAGCACCATGGCATCGGCGACCCCCTCAAGCTTCATCATCACGGTTACCAGTTGATAGCTGGCACCCTGCCTTTGCGTGACAAGCAGGCTTCGTGTTCCTGAGCCATCACAGACCGAGACGTAACACTTGATGATCTTTGGCGGGTTCCTCTTGATCGGCGGCAGGGCGTTTGAGCGCATGGAGCGTATGGCTCCGTCGAGAACAGCCTGTCGTGACTGAGGGAGCCAGGACCGCATGCGCAACAAACGTTCAATCACAGAGCTTTCAACGGGAGTTTGTTGGGCGGAGGCAGCAAGATCTTCAGCAACAGACTGCGCCAGGGCCTCATCGGGATGCAACACAAACCCGGCGACAGCCTGAATGAACCCTGCTTCCTTGCCGGCAATGATTTCATGCAGCATGAGCACACATGCCTGCAACGGCAAGCTCGCAAAGAGGGAGTTCAAATATTGATGCGTGTCAAAAGGATTTTGGTCTACTTCATCCATTAATTGCAACATTGATGATACGATATCTGGCTCCTCGAGGCCTTGCGTGTCCGGGGACGCAACAGCAAGTGCATTCCCCATGGACTCCTTCAAACTTTCGGAAATAGCCCACCCGGCATCAGCAAGAAGCTTGCCTGTGAGCATCAAATCAATAGGGCTGAGTAAACCATCTTCAATGGCCTTTTCCAAAAGATCATAAATGGTCTGGATGTTTTCCCGCGCCTCGGGATCACCTCCGTTTGACGATATTTTGAGATCGCTCAACTCAACGAGCAGGTCAGCCAAAAATTCATTTTTTTCTTCTGCGTCACTATTTTCTGAAACGCAGGTTCTCAAATATTCAGCGAAGAGTTCAACGGGGCCGTCGCGACCAAACAAATTGAGGTCAAACCCGTCAGAGGTGATGCCCAATTCCTGTTGAATCGCCTTCTGCAAGAGGGCCAATTCAGCTTGGTCCATGTTCTTGAACACGTCCAAGACAGCATTTGGCTTTACAACGCGCTTGCCCTTTGGAGCAGAGGCTCTCTTTTTCGACAACGGCCTTCCTTTTTTCGTCGGCTTCTTCATCGCCCCGATCCCTGAAATTGCACGCGCATGGAGCTTCCACGATAGTCAAATCGGAGCGGGTCGCCAATGTCCTGACCGGATAAATGTCAAGGATATCCAAATGCCCACGCCATTGCTGTGCAGGAAGACCATGATCTCGCGGACTCGTTTCTGCTCAGCCCAAGCATCCGTGATCCGCTTGCCCCGGATCATGCCCGATCCCAGGGCCATGGGAGGCTTACGGGGCCCAAATGCAAGCCGGCACCCGCCTCGCTCGCAGAATCTGATTCTGTAGCGCGGAACATCCATTGACCCGCCTTTTCAAATGTCCTGAGCCGCGCGATCCCCGGCAGATCACGCACAGCCCCGCCGACACCATCCTCGACCACCTCATCCACATCACCCACCGCATCGAACTGACCGGCGAAAGCCTGCGCAGAGGGAGAGGAAAGCAGGCGAACAAGACTTGACCCAACACCCGGCCCGATGACAAAAAGCCAACGGCCAGCAAGGCTCGCGACCCGGGCAGCTTCATCTCGTGACGGTGGGCGGCATTATCGCAATCCGCAGACGAGAGGCTGAACAGATGGCGATGGGAGTGCCGACAAGATCTTGGGCGCTTATGAGCGCCGCGCAATGGGGGGCTGCCTTCGGCTTGCTCTTCGCCGCTTTCAAATATGAGGAAATAGCCCCTGTCTTGAAGTCCAACCCGCAAGCTGCCATCGGCATGGTGGTCGGGTTCCTGGTCGGCGGCATATTCGTCGCGCTCCTGATTGCGGCCATTCGAAACGCCGCATGTTCCAAGACCTCTTGAACATATAAGCCGCTTTTGAACACCGCATGGGTGAGAGCGCTGGCCGGGTGAGGCCGCGCGTCAGAACATCCCTTTGTTCGAGAGGAGGGACCATCCCTCCGTC
>CAIWVR010000195.1 GCA_903916165.1 uncultured Hyphomicrobiales bacterium
ACGCCGCATGCGGGCAAGCGCGTCCTGTGCGGCCTGCTGGGTCGCGACGAGGACAAGTTGCGCGTCATCACGCCTGACGTCGGCGGCGGCGATCACGCTGCCCTATGTCATTCCGAACTATTTTCTCGACATCAAGCTGGTGGCCACCAACAAGGTGTCTGTCACGCCAATCCGTGGTGCCGGCCAGCCGCAGGCCGTGTTCGTCATGGAGCGTCTGCTCGACCGCGTGGCGCGCGAGCTGCATCTCGACCGTGCCGAGGTGCGGCGCCGCAATCTCGTGTCGGGCGCGGCCATGCCCTACAGGACGCCGCTGAAGACGCGCGGCGGCATGCAGGTCGTGCTCGATTCCGGCGATTATCCCGCCACCCAGAAAGCCGCGCTCGATGTCGTCGGCTGGGATGATTTCAAGACGCGCCAGAGCGCGGCGCGCGACACGGGCCGCTATATCGGGATCGGCATCGCCAATTATGTCGAGGGTACGGGTCGCGGGCCGTTCGAGCCGGTGAGCGTGCGTGTCGCCGAAAATGGCCGCATTCATGTTGCCTCCGGCGCGGCCGCGATGGGGCAGAGCACCAAGACCATGCTGGCGCAGGTTGTCGCCGAGCAGCTTGGCTGCGACATGGACAATATTGTCGTCGTGGCCGGGGATACCGGTGCCATCGAACTCGGCATGGGCGGTTTCAATTCGCGCCAGGCGGTGATGGCAGGTTCTTCCGCGCATGCGGCGGCGCTGAAAATCCGCAAGAAGATCCTGCTGGTGGCCAGCCACATGTTGAATGTCGGCGAACAGGCGCTGGAGATCGAAGGACGCGTCGTGCGCCTGAAGGGCGGCGGCGCGCAGGTCGAGCTGGCCGAGATCGCGAAAGCGGTGGCAGGCCTGCCGGGCTATTACATTCCCGGCAATGTCGAGCCCGGCCTGCAGGCGACCGAACATGTCATCATCAATGACATGACCTATGCCAATGGCTCCTGCGCGGTGGAAGTCGAGGTCGATGTCGACACCGGTCTGGTCACCGTATCGCGCGTCGTTTTCGCGCATGATTGCGGGAAGATGCTGCATCCCAAGATCGTCGAGGGCCAGATCATCGGCGGCATTGCGCATGGGCTCGGCAATGCTTTGTTCGAATGGATGGCCTATGATGAGAATGCACAGCCGGTGTCAAACACGCTGGCCGAATATCTGCTGATCACCTCCACTGAAATGCCGCCGCCGGTGGAATTCGTGCATCTGGAATCGCCCTCGCCGCTGAATGAACTTGGCATCAAGGGCGTCGGCGAATCCGGCGTCATTCCCATGACTGCCGCGGTTGCCTCCGCCATCGAGGATGCGCTTGCGTCTTTCAACGTCACCATCACCAAAGTGCCGCTTTCGCCGCCCGATATCATCGCGCTGATCGACGCGGCCGCGCGTAAAGGAGCCTGACCATGGACCGCATCACGATCCGCAAGCCTGATGACTGGCATTTGCATGTGCGTGACAATGACATGCTGCGCGCCGCGCTGCCGCATACGGCGAAGAATTTTGGCCGGGCCATCCTCATGCCCAATCTCGTGCCTCCCGTCTGCACAAGCGCGGAGGCCGCCGCCTATCGCACCCGTGCCATGGCCGTGCTGCCCGAGGGCTCGACCTTCAAGCCGCTGATGACCTGCTATCTCACCGATGCGACCGATCCCGACGACGTCGAGCGCGGTTTCAAGGACGGCATATTCACCGGCGTGAAGCTCTACCCCGCAAATGCCACCACCAATTCGGCTGCTGGTGTGACGGATTACAAGAAGATCGAACCCGTGCTGGCGCGCATGGAAAAGATCGGCATGCGCTTTCTCATGCATGCCGAAGAGGTCGATCCTGCCGTCGACGTGTTCGATCGCGAGGCGGTGTTTCTGGAGCGGCGCCTGACGCCCTGGCTGAAAAGCTTTCCGGGCCTGAAATTCATCGTCGAACATTTGTCGTCGAAGATCGGGGTTGAATTCGTGCGCGCCCATGCGCCGCAGGTCGGCGCTTCGATCACGCCCTATCACCTGCAGCTCAATCGCACCGACTGGCTCGGCTGGGGCAATCGCCCGTATATGTATTGCATGCCGGTGATCAAGTCCGAGGCGGACCGCCTCGCGCTGCGTGATGCGGCGACCACTGGTGATGTGTGCTTCTTCCTCGGCACGGATTCAGCCCCCCATGCCGTGGCCAAGAAACTTGCCGTTGTCGGTGCTGCAGGCCTGTTCAACGCGCCCGTTGCCATCGAGACCTATGCGCAGGTGTTCGATGAGGAGGGCAAACTCGAAAACCTCGAAGCCTTTGCGTCGCTGAACGGTCCGCGCCATTACAACATGGCACCGAACGAGGAGACGATCACGCTGGCGCGTGAAAGCTGGATCGCGCCGGAAGAGATCAAGGTCGTGGGACCCGAAGAGCGCGCGCTGATCTATCGCGGCGGCGAAACCATTCCGTGGAAAGTGGTGGGCTGACGATGGCGAGCAAGCCCCTTCATCATCTCGGATTGGCAGAAGCCGCGCGGCGCATCGCGTCGGGCGCGCTGACCTCCGAGGCGCTGGTCGCCGCGTGCCTTGCGCAAGTGGCGGAGCGCGAGGGGCAGGTGAAGGCATGGTCCTTCATCGATCCGGATCTTGCACTCGCGCAGGCGCGCGCGTGCGACAAGGGGCCTGTGACAGGCCCGCTGCATGGCGTGCCGATCGCGGTCAAGGATGTGCTCGACACCTTTGACATGCCCACGCAGATGGGTTCGCCGATCTATGACGGATACCAGCCCGCACAGGACGCCGCCTGTGTGGCGCTGGCGCGCATGGCGGGCGCGGTGATCATGGGCAAGACGGTCACCTGTGAATTTGCCGGCATGGCTCCGGGTGCCACGACAAACCCGCATGATCCG